>JAICIW010000005.1 GCA_025928735.1 Rhodanobacteraceae bacterium
GCGCCGAGGCGCTCGCGGGGATATTCGCCCACCGCTTCGACGTGGCCGGCCAGTTCGCGGGTATCGTCGGCTTCCCAGCGATTGAGCGCTGCCTGCAACAGTGCTTCGCGATTCTTGAAGTGCCAGTAGAAGCTGCCCTTGGTGACGCCGAGCCGGCGCGCCAGCGCTTCCACGGCCAGCGCACCCACGCCTTCGTCCGCGATCATCTCGAGCGCACCGCGCTCCCAGTCGGCGGCGGAAAGTCGCGCATGCGCGCGGCCGCGGCGCGTGGCATCGGCGGATTCGGGGGGCGCTGCGGGTTCGGCGGACATGACCATACTGTAGCGTATTGACAGTGCGTCGGCACAAATCCATACTGGTGCGTATGGAAGCGGGAAGAGTGTCAGTCGAACAGGTGCTGTATCGGTTGCAGGTGGGTGACGACGTATCTCTGGCTATCGAGACGCGCGGTCCGGCCGGCGCCCCTGCCGTCTTGTTTGCCCACGGCTTCGGCCAGAGCCGCCATGCATGGGTCCGCGCCGCCGAGTCGCTGGCGGAGCATGGCTGGCGGACCATCACCTTTGACGCGCGCGGCCACGGCGACAGCTCTCGGGTGAAGGACGGGCGTTACGAATTGGAGCAGTTCGTCGACGATTTGCTGGTCGTGGCGCGGTCGCTTGAAGCGCCGCCGGTGCTGGTCGGTGCCTCGATGGGCGGCTTGCTGGGCCTCGTCGCTGCGGGCGAAACGCGCCCCGTTCCGTTCCGCGCGCTGGTGCTGGTGGACATCACGCCGCGTTGGGAAGCCGTCGGCGTGGAACGCATGCTCGGCTTCATGCGTGCGAATCCACAGGGTTTCGCGTCGCTGGACGAAGCCGCCGCGGAAGTGGCGGCATACCTGCCGCAACGGCGCCGGCGCAAGGACCGTTACGAACTCGCGCAGTTGCTGCGCCGCGGCGGCGACGGGCGACTGCGCTGGCACTGGGACCCGGCAATGCTGGACACCGTGGCGCGCGAGGGCGAGCGGCACCAGCAACGATTGTTGAATGCCGCGCGCAACATCGACGTGCCGACCCTGCTGGTTTCGGGCGGGCGCAGCGACATCGTATCCAGAGACACCGTCGCGGAATTCCTGGACGCGGTACCGCACGCGACGCACGTCCAGATTCCGCACGCAACGCACACGTTGGCGGGCGACGACAACGTCTCGTTCGCCGCCGCGATCGAGCCATTCCTTGACTCCCTCTCCGTCGGTAAGAGCGTGGCGCGCAGCGCCGGGTGAGGGTGCGAAGATGGGAGGTACGTCAATTCACCGAACCCTCACCCCACCGCCGCGCGCTCGGCGCTCCACGCCGCCTCTTCCGATCGGAGAGGGGCTCAGTACTCGAGGTTTGCCATGAACACCGTCATCATTCTTGTGTGTGCCGCGATCGTTGGCATGGCCTGCGCGTATTTCCGCAGCCAGCTTTGGCAATGGACGCTCACGACCGTCTTGACGATCCTGATTGTCGGGCTCGGCCTGCGCACGTTCACGCCGATGTGGGTGCTGCTCGGCATTTTCGTGGTATTCGTTGCGCTGCCGCTGAACCTGACGCCGCTGCGCCGGGCGTTGTTCGCGGCGCCGCTGCTGAACCTGTTCAAGCGCGTATTGCCCAAGATTTCCGAAACCGAACAGGTTGCGCTGGATGCCGGCACCGTCGGCTTTGAAGGTGAGCTGTTTGCCGGCAAACCGGATTGGTCGAAATTGCTGGCCGAGCCGAAGCCACGGCTCTCCGCCGAGGAACAGGCGTTCCTCGATGGGCCGTGCGAAAAGCTCTGTGCGATGGTCGACGACTGGCACATCACCCACGAGATCGCCGACCTGCCGCCGGAGATCTGGGAGTTCGTCAAGCGTGAAGGTTTCTTCGCGATGATCATCCCGAAGCAGTACGGCGGCAAGCAGTTCTCGGCGCTCGCGCATTCCGCGGTGCTGCAAAAACTTTCCAGCATGTCGGCGACGCTGTCGTCGCTGGTGGCGGTGCCGAATTCGCTCGGTCCGGCCGAGCTGCTGCTGCGCTACGGCAGCGAAGAGCAGAAGAATCACTACCTGCCGCGGCTCGCCGATGGCCGCGAAGTACCGTGCTTCGCGCTGACCGGTCCGTACGCGGGTTCGGATGCCACATCGATTCCCGATTACGGGATTGTCTGCAAGCAAACGGTCGAAGGCAGGGAAACGCTTGGCATCAGACTCACCTTCGACAAGCGCTACATCACGCTGGCGCCGGTCGCGACGCTGGTGGGCTTGGCGTTCAGGATGTACGACCCCGAGCATTTGCTGGGTGACAAGGTAGACCTCGGCATCACGCTGGCATTGATCCCGCGCGAGACCCAGGGACTCGAAATCGGCCGCCGGCATTTCCCGCTCAACATCCCGTTCCAGAATGGTCCGCTGCGCGGCAAGGACGTATTCGTGCCGATCGACACGCTGATCGGCGGCCCGCACATGGCGGGCCACGGTTGGCGGATGCTGGTCGAATGCCTGTCGGTCGGGCGCGGCATATCATTGCCGTCGAACGCGACCGGTTTCGTGCGGATGGCGGTGGCCGCGACCGGCGCGTATGCGCGCATCCGCAAGCAGTTCGGCTTGGCGATCGCACGTTTCGAAGGGGTCGAGGAAGCGCTGGCGCGAATCGGCGGCTACGCGTATGCGGTTACGGCGTTGTCGCGCGCGTCCGCCGCGGCAGTCGATCGCGGCGAGAAACCGGCGGTGGCTTCCGCCATCGCAAAATGCCACGCGACCGACCTCGGCCGCCTCGTCATCCAGGACGCGATGGACGTGCACGGCGGCAAGGGCATCCAGCTGGGACCGTCGAATTACCTCGGCCGCATGTGGCAAGGTGCGCCGATTCCGATCACGGTGGAGGGCGCCAACATCATGACCCGCAGCCTGATGATCTTCGGGCAGGGGGCGATCCGCTGCCATCCGTGGATCCTGAAGGAAATGCACGCCACGCGCGAGCCCGATCGCGCCAAGGCGTTGCGTGACTTCGACGCGGCGCTGTTCGGGCACATCGGCTTCGGCATTTCCAACGCGGCGCGCGCGTTGGTGCTCGGCATCACCTTCGCGAAGTTCGGCAAGGCACCGGGCGACGCCTACACCCGGCGTTACTACCGCAAGTTGAACCGCTATTCCGCCGCGTTGGCGCTGCTGGCCGACACCGCGATGGGCGTGCTGGGCGGCAAGCTGAAGTTCAAGGAGAAGATTTCCGCGCGGCTGGGCGACGTGCTGTCGTACCTGTACATCTGCGCGGCGATGTTGAAACGCTACGAGGACGAAGGCCGTCCCGAAGCCGAGCGGCCGATGCTGGCGTGGGCGTTCCACGATTCGGTGTGGCGCATGCAGATGGCGCTGGACGGCGTGATCCGCAACTTCCCGGTACGCCCCGTGGCGTGGCTGGTGCACACGCTGGTGTTTCCGTTCGGCCGCCGCGAAGTGCCGCCCTCCGATCGGCTGGGCCGTCGCGTTGCCGCCATCCTGACCGCCCCGAACAGTGCGCGCGACGCACTGGTGAAAGGCATCTACCTGACGCAGACGAAGAACAATCCGGTCGGACGGATGCACGCGTTGCTGCCGGACGTGGTCGCGGCCGAGCCGATCGAGCGCAAGTTCCTGAAGGCCGTCAAGGCCGGCACGATCCGATCGCACGACTACTTCGAGCAACTCGCGGAGGCGCAAAAGGAAGGCGCGATCAGCGAAACCGAACGCGCGCTACTGGAACGCCTGCGCCACGCCACCGCGGAGTTCATCAACGTGGACGATTTCGATCCCGAGGAACTGCGCGCAAAGATCGTGCACGGCGGCGCGGATACGCAGCGGTCGCTGCACATTGCCTGATGCGGCTGTTCGTGTCCGCGGCGGCTCAGGCGAGCGCCTGCGCGTGATGGCGCAGATGGTCTTCGATGAAAGTCTGCACGAACCAGTAGCTGTGGTCGTAGCCGGGCTGCATGCGCAATTCGACCGGTTGTCCTGCGGTGCGGCAGGCTTCGACGAACAGCTCCGGGCGCAGTTGTCCGCACAGGAATGGGTCGGCGTCGCCCTGGTCGATGAGGATGGTGGCGTCGAAGCGCCGTCCCGAGCGCACCAGTTCAAAGGCGTCGTGAGCTTTCCACGCTTCGCAATCGTCACCCAGATAGCGCGGGAAGGCTTTCAGGCCCCACGGCACCTGGCTCGGCGCGACGATCGGTGCGAACGCGGATACGGAGCGATAACGATCCGGGTGCCGCAGCGCCAACGTCAGCGCGCCATGTCCGCCCATCGAGTGGCCCATGATGCCGCAACGGCCGGGCTCGGCCGCAAAGTTGGCAGCGATGAGCACCGGCAACTCCTCGACGATCCAGGTTTCCATTCGGAAGCATGACGACCACGGTGACTGTGTGGCGTCGAGGTAGAACCCTGCGCCCTCGCCGAATTCCCAATCGCCCGTCGCGCCTTCGAAGCCGGTGTCGCGCGGGCTGGTGTCGGGGGCGACGAGCATCAGGCCCAACTCGGCCGCGACGCGTTGCGCGCCGGCCTTGATCGGGAAGGTTTCGTGCGTTGCAGTGAGCCCCGCAAGGTACACGACCACAGGTGCTTTCCTGCCTGCAACCGTGGGCGGCGAGTACACCGCGAAGTTCATGGGGCCGTCACAGGCTTTCGAAGCGTGCCGGTAAAACCCTTGCGTGCCGTCGAAGCAGCGTTGTTCCGATACGACTTCCATTTCAATAAACCACCACGGACCGGATCGACTCGCCCTTGTGCATCAGTTCGAAACCACGGTTGATGTCGTCCAGCTTCAGCGTGTGCGTGATCATCGGATCGATTTCGATCAGGCCCTGCATGTACCAATCGACCACCTTGGGCACGTCGGTGCGTCCGCGCATGCCGCCGAACGCGCTGCCGATCCAGCGTCGGCCGGTGACGAGCTGGAAGGGGCGCGTTGAGATCTCCTGACCGGCGCCGGCCACGCCGATGATGCATGACACGCCCCAGCCCTTGTGGCAGCACTCCAATGCTTGCCGCATCACCTTGACGTTGCCGATGCACTCGAACGAATAATCGGCGCCGCCTTGGGTCAATGAAACGAGATACGGGACCAGATCACCATCGATCTCACTGACATTGACGAAGTGCGTCATGCCGAATTTCCCGGCGAGTTCCTTCCGCCTCGGATTCAAGTCGACGCCCACGATCATCGCCGCGCCTGCCAGTCGTGCGCCCTGGATCACGTTCAATCCGATGCCGCCGAGGCCGAACACCACCACCTTCGCGCCGGGCTCGACCTTCGCCGTGTTGATTACCGCACCGATGCCGGTGGAGACACCGCAGCCGACGTAGCAGACCTTGTCGAACGGCGCGTCTTCACGGATCTTCGCCACCGCGATTTCCGGCAGCACCGTGTATTCGGCGAAGGTGGACGTGCCCATGTAATGGTGTATCGCCTCGCCGCCGATCGAAAAACGACTACTGCCATCGGGCATCAGTCCCTTGCCTTGCGTTTCGCGGATCGCCTGGCAGAGATTCGTTTTGGGGTTGAGGCAGTACTCGCACTCGCGACATTCGGGCGTGTACAAGGGGACTACGTGGTCGCCTTTTTTCACCGACGTCACGCCCGGGCCTGTTTCGACGACGATGCCCGCGCCTTCGTGTCCGAGAATCGCGGGAAACAAACCTTCCGGATCGTCGCCCGACAGCGTGTAGGCGTCGGTATGACAGATGCCGGTGGCCTTCAGTTGCACCAGCACTTCGCCCGCGTGCGGACCTTCCAGGTCGACGGTTTCGATGCTGAGCGGCGCGCCGGCCTTGTGCGCGACGGCGGCTTTGATTTTCATGTGCGCGGCTCCGTGCGAAGGGAAATCACCAGTGTAGTGCCGCGAGAAAATTCCTTTCTTTGCGGACAATGCGGGCGGATTCCAACCCGCCGTCATGGATGCGGCGCAGCCCGGTCAAGGCCCACGCGGGTCAGGGCCCGCCCTACGCGGCCGCACTTGCGTGTTCGCGGGTGTCCGTGAAGGTGACGTCGGGCCAGCGTTCCTGCGCGAGTTGCAGGTTCACGCGTGTGGGCGCGAGGTACACCAGTTGTTCGGCGGCGTCGATGGCGAGGTGCATCGCGTTGCGCTCGCGGAACTCGGCCAGTTTCTTCGCGTCGCCGCAATGCACCCAACGTGCGGTTACGACGCCCACGTTCTCGAATGCGCAATCGACGTTGTACTCGTCTTTCAAACGGTACGCGGCGACGTCGAACTGCAGTACGCCGACCGCACCCAGAATCAAGTCGTTCGACATCAGCGGGCGGAAGAACTGCGTCGCGCCTTCTTCGGACAACTGCGCGAGGCCGGCGCGCAGCGCCTTCATCTTCAAGGGATCGCGCAGATGCGCGCGGCGGAACAATTCCGGCGCGAAGTTGGGGATGCCGGTGAACACCAGCTTCTCACCCTCGCTGAAACTGTCACCGATCGAGATGGTGCCATGGTTGTGCAGGCCGATCACGTCGCCGGGATAGGCTTCTTCCGCGATCTCGCGTTCGGACGCCATGAAGGTCAGCGCGTTGGCCAGCTTCACCTCTTTGCCGGTGCGCACCTGCAGCGCCTTCATGCCGGACGTGTAGCGGCCCGAACATACGCGCAGGAACGCCACGCGATCCCGGTGCGCCGGGTCCATGTTGGCCTGGATCTTGAACACGAATCCGGAGAGTTTTTCCTCTTCGGGCGATACTTCGCGCGTTGCCGCGGCGCGAGCCTGCGGCGACGGCGCGTGCTCGACGAAGAAATCCAGCAGCGGCTGCACGCCGAAGTTGTTGATGCCCGATCCGAAGAACACCGGCGTCTGTTCGCCGGCGAGATACTTTTCGATGTCGAACGGATGCGAGGCGCCCTGCACCAGTTCCAACTCCTCGCGGAGTTCCCCGAGTGCGTCGGCGCCGATGCGCTGTTCGAGTTCGGGATCGTCGAGGCCTTTCAGGATCGTCGAATCCTGGCGCGTGAAATTGCGCCCGGACTCGTACAGGTGCACTTCGTCATCGAGCAGGTGATAGACCCCTTTCAGGCGCTTGCCCATGCCGATCGGCCAGGTCACCGGCGCGCACTGGATCTTCAATACCGATTCGACTTCGTCCAGCAGTTCGATCGGCGAGCGGCCCTCGCGGTCGAGCTTGTTGATGAAGGTCATGATCGGCGTGGTGCGCAGCCGGCAAACCTCCATCAGCTTGATGGTGCGGTCCTCGACGCCCTTGGCGCAGTCGATCACCATCAGTGCGGAATCGACCGCGGTCAGCACGCGGTAGGTGTCTTCGGAGAAGTCCGCGTGGCCGGGCGTATCCAGCAGGTTGACGATGCGGCCCTCGTAGGGAAACTGCATCACCGAGGACGTCACGGAAATGCCGCGCTCTTTTTCCATGGCCATCCAGTCGGACGTCGCATGGCGCGCGGACTTGCGCGATTTCACCGCGCCCGCCATCTGGATCGCGCCGCCGAACAGCAGCAGCTTTTCGGTCAGCGTGGTCTTGCCGGCGTCGGGGTGCGAGATGATCGCGAAGGTACGGCGGCGGGCCGTTTCGGTGGCGTGGTCGGGCATGGGTTTGCGGGCAACGGCAAACCTGCAATTGTAGCGTCGATCGCCGAGCAGACGATGGATCCGGCAAGTTGGGTAGCGGTCTGCTTTGGAAAGCCCGTTCGCCCCGGATCAAATCCGGGGCAGGCTCTGAGCGCAGCCACAACTGCGAAGCTATTTCGTGAGCCGGGTCAGCAGGCTGTGCCAGAAATCCAGTGCGGCCGGTACTTCCGAGGCCCGCAGTTTTTCATTGAGGCCGTGGGCGAAGGTGTCGTTGGGCTTGGAGAACGTGGGATCGACACCGTAGCTCGGCACGCCGGCGTTGCGGAAATACATGCTGTCCGAGGCGCCGGCTGACATGCCGGGCACCACGTCCACGTCCGGAAAACGCTCTCGGATCGTCGTGGTGACGGCGTCCACCACATCCTTGCGCAGCGGCGAGGCCGGGCTCTCGACCGGCGGTGGCTGGCGCACGCTGATCTTGATGCTGGCGTCGTCGATCACCTTGGCCAGCGTGGCTTGCACCGACGCCACGTGCGTACCCGGGAAAATACGGCAGTTGATGTTGGCATCGGCGCGCTGCGGCAGTGCATTCAACGCATGGCCGCCATCCAGCATCGTGGCGATGCAGGTGGTGCGGATCTGGCCGACGTAGGCCGGATCCGCCGAAAGTGTGGCCGCCGCCTTGGCGTCGTCCGGATTGGCGGCGAACGCCCGCATCGCCTCGGCGATCGGGCCGCTGCTGTGTTCGCCGGTGGCCTTCAGGGATGCCAGCGTTATTTCGTTGCGCTGGACCGGGAATTGATATGCGGCAATTTTCTCGAGCGCCTTCGCGAGCCGGTAGATCGCGTTCTTCGGCGGTTCGGGCTCGCTGGAATGGCCACCGGGCGAGGTCACGGTCAACTGGAAGTCGGCGTAGGTTTTTTCGGCGGCCTGGATTTCGTACACGACCGGTTTGTAGTGCGCATCGTAGGTGCCGCCGCCGGCATCCGCGTTGAGCAGGAATTCGGCATCGTGATGGCGCTTCGCCAGTTCGCGAGTGGAGGCCATGTCGGTCTCCTCGTCGCCCGAAAACACCAGGATCATTTCGCGCTTCGGCACGTAGTGTTCCCGTTTCAGGCGCATGAAAGTTTCGACCAGCGCGATCACATTGGTCTTCATGTCGGCGACGCCGCGACCGTACAGATAACCGTTCTCCTCGATCAGCTTGAACGGATCGCGCTGCCAGTCCTTCGGGTTGGCGGCGACCACGTCCATGTGCGCGGACAGCAGGATCGGCTTCAGGCTTTTGTCACTGCCGCGGTAGTGCACCACCAGCGCGGCGGTGTGCTCGACCGGAATGATCTCGATGTCGGATTTGGCAAAGCCTGCCGATTCGAGTTTGCCGGCGAGGTACTGGGCGAAGGCCGGCACCTGATCCTTGCCCTCGACGGTCTGCGCGGCGATCGCGTGGCGCAACATGGCCATGGTTTCCGGCATGGCCTGTTGGGCGGTATCGCTTCGCGCGGCCGGCACCCATGCGGCGGCGAGCACGATGCAGGCGGCAATCAGCAGGCGCAAGAATGGCATGGCAGGCTCCGGTGGCTGGATTCGCCAAGACTAACCCTGCATGCGGGCCGCCATCGTGTGCCGGACGTCACTTCGCCTTGGCCAGCGCGGGCAGCAGTTCGTGCCAGAAATCCAGCGAAGCGGGCAACTCGCTGGCGAGGATGCGTTCGTTGTAGCCGTGCGCGTGCACGTCACCCGGCTTGGCGAACGCGGGACTGACGCCGTAGGTTGGCACGCCGTGATTGCGGAAGTGGCGGCTGTCGGATGAGGCCGGGATCATCACGGGGATCACCTCGAGTCCGGGGAATCGTTGCCGGACCGCCTGCGTTACCGCCGTCATCACCTGCGGCTGGACGGGGTACGAGATCGGCCCCAGGACGGGCGCCGGATCCTGCACGCTGACCTCGATGGCAGGATCGGCGACGACACGCTGCAGTTGCTGCTGTACCGCGGCGACCGTACCGCCGGGAAAGATGCGGCAGTTGACGTTCGCGGTGGCCTTCTCGGGCAGCGCGTTGCGCGCGTGGCCGGAGGTGAACTCGGTGGCGACGCAGGTGGTGCGGATCTGGCCGACGTAAGCGGGGTCAGCTGAAATCACGGCGGCGGCCTTGGCGTCGCCCGGGTGTCCGGCGAAGCGGCGCAGTGCGTCCGCGAGCGGCCCATGCATGTGCGCGCTCATCGCCTTGAACGACGCCAGCGTGATGCCGTTGTACTTCACCGGGAATTGGTACGCGGCGATCTTTTGCATCGCCGCGGACAGCTTGTAGATCGCGTTGTCGGGATTCGGTTCGCTGGAATGCCCGCCGGGCGAGGTCGCGGTGATGAGGAAATCCGCATAACCCTTCTCGGCGGCGACCACGCCGAACATGACTGGCTTCAGGTTGGCGTCGTACTCGCCCGACCAGCCATCGGCATCGAGCGCGAACTCGGCATCGTGGAAGCGCTTGGCGACGGCCTCGGCAGTGAACTCATCGGTTTCCTCGTCGCCGGTCAAGACCAGGATGATGTCGCGCTGCGGCACGAAGCCTTCGCGCTTCAGGCGCATGAAGGTTTCGACCAGCGCCACGGTCTGGTCCTTCATGTCCGCAACGCCGCGCCCGTAATAGTACGGACCGTCCCTGACCAGCTTGAACGGTTGGCGATCGGTCCAGCCTTCGGCATTGGCAGGCACCACGTCCATGTGCCCATGGACGATGAAGGACTTGCCCTCACCCTTGCCGCGGTAGCGCACGACCAGCGCTTCGGTGTTGCCGACGGGGATGGTTTCGATGTCGGCCTTCGCGAAGCCGGCGGCTTCCAGCTTGTCCGCGAAGTAGCGCGCCAGTGCCGGCACCTGGTCCTTGCCCTTCACGGTCTGCACCGAGATCGCGTGGGTCAGCATGCCCATGTATTCCGGCATGACCTGCGCAGTGGTTTCCGCGGCGAGCAACGGCGAACAGCCGAGCATCAGGATCAACGAGCCAGCCAACAACGTGCGGTAGGTGGACACGACGCGTTCCCCGGTTTTTCGGAAGAAATTCAGGGTAGCGCCGAATTGGAGCGATCGCACGAAACGAAGCGTATTACTTGTCCTCCACCGCTTCGACCTGGATCTGCATCGATACCTGCATGTCCATGCCGAACGATTTCCCGGCGTCGAGGCCGAAATCGGCGCGATCGAACGTCGCCGACGCTTCCGCACCGCAACGCTGGCGCGGTTTCACCACAAAATCGGGGATGCATTTGAAATGCCCGATCTTGAGATCGACCGGGCGCGTGACGCCGTGCAGAGTCAGCTTGCCGACCACGCGCGTCGGTGCGCCATCGACGAAACCCGCAAGCCTGCCGTCGTAGACCGCGGTCGGATACTTCGCTGCGTCGAAGAACGCGCACTGGGTCTTGCAGAGCGGTGCGGGAATCATGTCACGCAGCACCATTTGCTTCAGCGCGGGATTTCCGAAGTTGATGCTGTCGATCCGTGTCACGATGTGGACCGTGCCGGTGTGCTTCGCCCGATCCAGGGTGATCGTGCCGCTGCTGTGGTCGAATTTGCCGCGCCACGTCGAGAGGCCCGCATGGTCGGCTGCGAAACTGGGATAGGTGTGGTTGGGGTCGATGGTGTAGCTGGCCGATTGTGCCGCCGCGACATTCGCGGCGGCGATCAACAGGATCGCGGAACATGCCAATGCATGTTTACGCATGGCCGGACTCCCGGACGCAGTTGATCATCCACTTCGCGCCGTAGCGATCGGTGAGCATGCCGAAGCGCAGCGCCCACGAGGTTTCCGCGATGGGCATGGTCACATTGCCGCCTTCGCCGAGAGCCTTGAACAAACGTTCCGCCTCGTCGGGTTTTGCGACACTGATCGACACCGCGTTGCCATGGATGCCGGGGTAGGGTTCGGTGGTCGGGCCGCACCAGTCCGAACCCATCAACGCCGCGTCGCCCACCGCGAGGCGGACGTGCGCGACCAACCCACGCGCCTCCGCGGGCAGGTCTTCCATGCCGGGCATTTCGCCCATCGTGACCTTCATCTCGATCTTGCCGCCGAGGCAGCGTGCGTAGAAATCGAAGGCTTCCGCCGCGTTGTCCTTGAAAAACAGATAGCTGACGATTTGCATGGTGTTTCCTCGATGGTTGCTGGTGTTCGCATGGACGACGAACAGGGCAGCGCGAAATCGACAAACGCCTGCGCGTTCAGGCCGCTTCGGACAACGCGGGGTAGGGTTCGCGCCAGGCATCGAGTTCGTTGAGGCGGTCGTGCCAACGCCGCACGTTGGGGAATTCGTCCAGCGGGATGGATGCGCGCTCGGCGTAGGGCAGCACCGAAGCGACGGCGAAATCGGCGACGGTCAGGCCATTGCCCACCAGCCAGCGGCGATCATGCAAATGGCCGTCCAATATCGCGGCGAAACGTTGCCATTCTTTCGTCGCCTGCTTCACCGCAGCCAGGTCGGTATCGCCAAGACCGAAGCGTGGCTTGATGATGTATTCGAAATACAAGCTGGAGCCGCTGCGATAGAAGTGCGCAAGATCCCAGCTCAGCCAGCGGATCACCTCGATCTGGCGATCGTCCTGCGGCCACAGGTCGGAGTCGGCGCGCGCGGCCAGATGGCACATGATCGCGTTGGCCTCCCACAAGGTACGCGTGCCATCGGTCAAGGTCGGCACCTTGCCATTGGGATTCAGCGCCAGGTATTCGGGCCGCCGGTGCGCGCCGCGGCCAAGATCGACGTGCACGAACTCGACCGGAGATTGCAGGTACTTCGCGACCGCACAGGCTTTGCGCGGATTCACAGTGTCGAACCAATAGAGTTTCATCGCATCTTCTCCTTGCGGTTTGCGGATGGTTTTTCGGGAAGCGGCATCATGCACGGACCGCCGGCGAGCTTGCGCAGGCTCGCCGCGGTCTGCTCGCCGATCGTTTCGGTGAGGCGCTGTTGGGCGTTGCGCCATGTCGGCAGGGCGGCTTCCAGGGCGCGCGAACCCCTGGTCGTGATGGCCGCAATCCGCGAACGCGCGTCGTTGCGGTCGGCCCGCAACGTCACCCACCCGTGCTTTTCGGCGACGGCCAGGTTGCGGGTCAACGTGGTGCGGTCGGCAGACAGCATCTCGGCGAGATCTCCGATGGATCGTGATCCCCCGAGGTGCAGCGCGGACAGCAAGGTGAACTGGGTGGCACGCAGGCCATGCAGGCGCAAGGCCTGGTCGAACTCGCGGGTGATCGCGCGCGACGCGCGCCGTACCGCCAGGCACAGGCAACGGGTGGTTTCGAACAATCCGGGATCGGGCGACATGTTTCATATGTGTATATGCACCTAATTGCCATGTCAAGTGCGCGGCGGCACAGCCGACGGTATCGGTGACGTGATGCGCGAGACGGACCGGTATTGCACTTGGACTGGTGTCTGCACATGACGGTATAGACGTCTATACGGCTATTGACATGTGGAGCGGCCGTCGCTAGATTGTGCCCATTGCTCATCGAGACCGGCTGAGGGACAGGCCCTTGGAAGCCGGGGCAACCCGCGGGACCGCAAGGTTCCGCACGGTGCCAACTCCTGCGGAGGCGCGATGCGCCGCCCGAGAGATGAGTCGCGAAATCCCGCCACGCGCGGGATTGGACGGCCGTTTTCGGTTCTCCGCATGACTCGATGCCCGGGCATTGCAAGGAGAACCGTCATGAGTCTTGCCGTCGCACCCGAAGCCACCGGGTCTTTCGTACAACAGGCCTCGCGCATTCCCCGCGTGGAAGCGCCATTCGCCTGCCAGCGCGGCACGCGCGAAATCCGGATCACGCCACGCTATGCCGGACATCCGGTGACGGTCCAGGTGCGTTACTTGTGGGCGGGCGCACCGGCCGCGCCCACCGTGATAGTCCAGGGCGGCATTTCGGCCGAACGGGATGTCTGCGCGACCGCCGAACACGCCGTGCCCGGATGGTGGGAGAGGCTGGTCGGCCGCGGTCGTGCGATCGACCTCGATGATGTGCGCGTGCTGGCGATCGACTGGCTGGATGCGGATGCGCTGCAATCGCCGTCGGTGTCCAGCGAAGACCAGGCCGATGCGCTGGCGGCGTTACTGGACACGTTGGGCATCGCGCGCGCCGAGGCTTTCGTGGGCGCTTCGTATGGTGCAATGGTCGGTCTGGCGTTCGCTGCCCGCCATGCCGATCGTCTCGGCAAACTCGTCGCGCTGGCCGGCGCGCACCGGCCGCACCCGTATGCGACGGCACAACGCGCGGTGCAGCGCGGCATTGTCAAACTCGGCCTCGACAGGGGCTGCGTGGATGAAGCCTTGTCGTTGGCGCGCCAACTCGCACTGACCACGTACCGCAGCGGCGAGGAAATCGGACGGCGCTTCTCCGGCGGTGCCGAATACCGCGACGGTCGCTTCCAGTTGCCGGTCGAAGGCTGGCTCGAGCACCACGGCCGCCGCTTCGTCGCGCGCTTCGATGCGCCTCGTTATCTCGCGCTGTCGGAATCGATCGACCTGCACGACATCGATCCAAAGGCCGTACGCGTGCCGACCTCGTTGATTGGCTTCGCCAGCGACCGGCTGGTGCCACTTGCAGACCTGTGCGCATTGCAGCAGCGCCTCGGTGCGCCCGCCAGCCTTGAAGTGATCGAAACGCCGTATGGCCACGACGGCTTCCTGAAAGAACACGAACGCCTCGCGCCATTGTTGCGCGAGGCCCTGAACGCGTGGAGCACGACATGACCAACCTTGCATCCTGTACGCGCGCGGTGCGCGCCGGCATCGAGACCGACACGCAGCACGGTGCGGTGGTGCCGCCGCTGCACCTGTCGACGAATTATTCTTTCGCCGGTTTCAACGAGAAACGCGAGTACGACTATTCACGCAGCGGTAATCCCACCCGCGATCTGCTGGCCGAAGCGTTGGCTGACCTGGAACAGGGCGCGGGCGCGGTGGTGACGGCCAGCGGCATGGCCGCGGTCGCGCTGGCGCTGGAACTGGTGTCGGCCGGCGGCAAGGTGCTGGCCGCGCACGATTGCTACGGCGGAACTTGGCGGCTGCTGGATGCGTGGGCGAAGAAAGGCCGTTTCGACGTGCGCTTTGCGGATCTGACCGATCCCGCCACGCTCGCGGCGGGCCTCGCAGAAAAGCCTGCGCTGGTGTGGGTGGAAACGCCATCCAACCCGCTGCTGCGCATCACCGACATTCGCCACGTCGCGCAGGCCGCGCATGCGGCGGGCGCGTTGTGCGTGGTGGACAACACGTTCCTGTCACCGGCGCTGCAGCAACCGCTGACGCTGGGCGCGGACGTGGTGGTGCACTCGACGACAAAGTACATCAATGGCCACAGCGACGTGGTGGGCGGCGCTGTGATCGCGCGCGAGCCTGAAGTCGCTGAGAGATTGAAATGGTGGGGCAATTGCCTCGGCTTGACCGGCGCGCCGTTCGACAGCTGGCTGACCTTGCGCGGCCTGCGTACGCTTTCGGCGCGCCTGCGCGCGCATCAGGAGAACGCTTCCGCGTTGGCCGATCTTTTGAGCGTGCACCCGGCGGTTGCGCAGGTGTTCTATCCGGGGTTGACGTCACATCCCCATCACGCACTCGCGAAACGCCAGCAATCGGGATTCGGCGCGATGCTGAGTTTCGAACTGCAAGGCGGGGAGGATGCGGTGCGCGCGTTCCTCGATGGCCTGCAATGCATCACGCTGGCCGAATCGCTGGGCGGCGTGGAAAGCCTGGTCGCGCATCCGGCCACGATGACCCACGCGGCGATGGCGCCGGAAGCGCGTCGCGCGGCCGGCATTTCCGACACACTGCTGCGCCTTTCAGTCGGCATCGAGGACATCGCCGATCTGTTGCGTCATCTGCGCGCCGCGTTGGTCCGCGCTGATGCGGTATCGCGAAAACGCGTGGCGGTTCCGGCGTGAGCGCGGTGCTGGCGGAAGAAGCGTCCGTTCCCCGCGCCGCGGCGCGGCACGACACCGCGGTGGTGCTGTTCGGCACCGGCAAAGTCGGCGGTGCATTCCTGCAGTTGTTGCGCACGCCCGCCGGTGAAAACCTGCGCCTGCTTGGCGCCGCCAATTCGCGCCATCAGCAGACCCAGCCCGCCGCATTGGCCGAGCGTCGCCTGCGCGAGCGATTGGATGTCGGCGGCGAACTGCGCGACGATGCCACGTTGCTGCGTGCATTGCATGCGAGTGGCGCGCCCATCCGCGTCGTGATCGACGCGACAGCGTCGGCCGAACTGGCACGCCGGCACCTCGAATGGCTGGCGCACGGTTGCCACGTGGTCACGGCCAACAAGGCGCTGATTGGCGGCGGCCTCGATGGCTGGCGCGCATTGCAGGCTGCATGCGCGCAGGGCGTTCGTTACGGTGACAGCGCGACGGTCGGCGCCGGTTTGCCCGCCATCTCCACGCTGCGTCGGCTGCATCTCTGCGGCGACACGACGACGCGGATCGAGGGCGTGTTCTCGGGTTCGTTTTCGTATCTGTTCAATCATTACGACGGGCGGCAACCCTTCTCGACGCTGTTGCGCGAAGCCTGCGCGCTTGGCTACACCGAACCTGATCCGCGTGTCGATCTTTCCGGCGAGGACGTCGCGCGCAAGCTGCTGATTCTTGCGCGCGCGGCGGGCTTTCCGTTGCAACGCGCGCAACTCGAAGTCGAAAACCTGGTGCCGGCATCGCTGCGCGCCGTATCGCTGGACGCATTCCTCGATCACCTCGACGAACTCGACGCCATGATCGCCACGCGCCACGCCGGGGCCGCATCACACCATTGCGTGCTGCGCTACCTTGCGCGCTTCGACGCCGACGGCGCTGCGCGGGTGGGGCTCGTCGAGGTGCCGGCCTCGCATCCCGCGGCGCACCTCCTGGGCGCCGACAACCTGTTCGCGTTCACGACCTCGCGTTACCAGCGCCCGCTGATGATCCAGGGCGCCGGCGCGGGTCCAGAAGTGACCGCGCAGGCGTTGCTGGGCGACGTACTCGCGTTGGCTTGAGCACCGCCGCATGTGCTGTGCCTCGTCCGGATGTGGCTCGGGGAGCGGCATCGCGGCGTGCAAACCGCCTTCAGACCAGGAGAACGTTGCCGGGTTGCCTGCTCTCGCGGGGCGGAAGCTCAACGCCCGGTCAGGCGCTCCGCGGTTTCTTCGTCGGGCGGCACCAGGATCGCGCCCGGATTCGCCTGCGCTTCCATCTTGATCGCTTCCACTTCAGGCGTGCGCCAGCCGCAAGCCAAGCCCCATGCGAAGAAGCCGATCGCGATCACCGCAACGATCAGCAGATCCCACCCGTAGGGCAGGTAGCCGTGCCCGCCAAACCGCGCGCTGCCGGCCCACGACAGCAATGCGATCGCCGGCAAATAGAAGATCAACCACAACGCACCTTGCACCTGTTTCATCAAGTCGGGGCCGCCGCGCCTCACCGCGTACCAGAGCCACACCGGCAGCGCGACCACCATCAGCAGGATGATTTCGCCGGTGCGCGGCCAGCGCGCCCAGTACAGAAGTTCGGTCGCGAACACGAACGCCAGGCCCGCGATCACGCGCAGCATGGGAATCCGCAGCGGGCGGTGGATGTCCGGGGCGGTGCGCCTGAGCACCGAGACGCTGACGGGCCCGGTCAAGTACGAAATGATGGTTGCGACCGAAATCACCTCGGCCAATGTCGCCCAGCCGCGGAAGAAGAACAGGAAGATGAAAGCCACGACGAGATTCAGCCACATCGCCGGGCGCGGAATGCCGAAGCGCGGGTGCACGCGGCCGAAGATCTTCGGCAGCGTGCCGTTGCGTTCCATGCCGTAGATCATGCGCGCGGTGGTCGCGGTATAGGTCGCGCCGGTGCCGGACGGGCTGATGAAGGCATCGGAATACAGCAACAGCGCCAGCCAGTTGAGGTTCAGCGCCAGCGCCAGTTGCGCGAATGGCGAGGAGTGTTCGATCGCGGCCCAGCCCCCCTTCGCGAGTACCACCGGATCGGTGGCGCCGAGGAACGCCACCTGCAGCAGCAGGTACACGATGGTTGCCAGCAGGATCGAGCCGATCACGCCGAACGGCACGTTGCGACCCGGATTCTTGGCTTCGCCCGCGAGGTTCACCGGACTCTGGAAGCCATTGAAGCTGAACACGATGCCGCTGATGGCGACCGCGGTCAGGATCGCGGAAATGTTGTAAGCGTGCGGGCCGCCGTGCGCGCCGACGTGGAAGTTCTCCGGATGCCATGAGGTCGCGATCAGCGCGATCGCGGTGAGCGCCGGCACGATCAGCTTGTAGATCGTGATCCAGGTGTTGGTCTTGGCAAAAAGTTTCACGCTCCAGTAGTTGAGCAGGAAATAGCCGATCACCAACACGGCTGAGATCCCGAGACCGGTGGGGCTCAATTCACCCAAGCCGCCCGGCGCCACGTGATACAGATTCTGTGCCCATTGCCACGGCCACGATGCCATGTATTGCACCGAGGCTTCCGCTTCCACCGGGATCACCGACGCGATCGCGATCCAGTTGGCCCACGCGGCGATGAAACCCACCAGCGTGCCGTGCGAATACTGGCCGTAGCGCACCATGCCGCCCGACTCCGGGAACATCGCGCCGAGTTCGGCGTAGGTGACCGCGATGAACAGGATCACCACCGCGCCGATGACCCATGCCCAGATCGCGCCGGGTCCCGCGAGCTGCGCCGCGCGCCATGCGCCGAACAGCCAGCCCGAGCCGATGATCGAGCCCAGGCCCGTGAACATCAGCGCCCAAGCGCCGACGTTGCGGCGGATTGCCTTTTCGTGACTCATCGCGGCGACCTTTTCCGGCAAAACAGTTCCCGATGATCGCAGAATCGGCCGCGCATGTCCGCGTGGCGATGGTCATGCTGTGTGCGGTCGATGCTGGGGCAAACCGCGCCGCCCTGCGCCGTGCGGCGCATAATGTCGGCAATTCCATTCTTCCCATGGAGCGCGCAATGAACGCGGATCAGGCAGCGCAACAGCCACACGCGGGTGCGGGCGCACCACCGGCCACGACCACCCAGGCTGGACGCATGCGGGCGGCGATCGACAGGGCCGTCGCGGTGGCGCCCGGCTTCCTGCACGGCGACGTCGATGCCGACCACATGGCGCACACGATGGTCGGCGCGGTGCGCAGCTATATCGAACAGGATCGTGCAGACGGCGGTGACGGCAACGAGCGCAGCCCGGAAGCCAGGCAGCTGCAAAACGTGCTGGCCGAACTCATGGCCTGCGGTTCGGGCTACCTTGCCGGCCGTTGCGACGCCGCCTGTGTCGCCCGCACCATGACCCAGGTGATGCGTGAGTTCGGCACGCGTTGAACTGACGGCCGCAAGTCGCGGCGCGCGAAGCAAGGCCCAGTTCCGCCCTTCTTTCCGAAGGGACGCCGGCAGAGCGAGAGGCTACGCCGACGCGAACGCTTCGCGCGTGAGATTCACCGGGTCGCCGTCGGTGCACACGATGTCATCTTCAATGCGGATGCCGCCGTATTTGCGGAAGGCGTCGACCTTCGACCACACGACATCTTTCGCGGCGGGGTTGGCTTTCAGTTCCGCGAGCAGCATGTCGATGAAATACAGGCCCGGCTCGATGGTCGTGACCATGCCGGGTTGCAGGGTGCGCGTGAGGCGCAGATGGGGGTGGCCTTCTGGTTTCGGAATCTTCGCGCCGGTTTCGTCGCGGGCGAAGCCGGCCACGTCGTGGACCTGCAGTCCGATCGGATGCCCGAGGCCGTGCGGAAAGAATGTGGATGAAATACCGCTGGCCACCGCAGCCTCGGGCGAACAGGTGATGAAGCCGAGATCGTGCATCGCTTGCATCAACACGTGGTGCGCGTGAACGTGAAGTTCGGGATAGCTTTGTCCTGCGCGCACTTTCGCGCAGAAACCTTGCTGCGCGTTTTCCACGGCATCGATCAGGGCCTGGAATTCACCGGCGTCGGGTGACGCATACGTGCGCGTGATGTCGGAGGCATAGCCGTGGAATTGCCCGCCTGCGTCGATCAGGAACGAGTGCGCGTGCACCGGTGGGTTGCGCTCGAAGTGCATGTAGTGCAGCACCGCGCCGTGCGTGTCCAGCGCGATGATGTTGCCGTAGGGCAACTGCTGCTCGGTGAGCCGGGTGGCTTCGAGATAACGGCAGTGGATGTCGAATTCCGACAAGCCTTCGCGGAACGCCCGCTCCGCGGCGCGATGCCCGTGCACGCCGAGCTTGCTGGCCACGCGCATCATGGTGATTTCGTACGGCGTCTTGAACGCGCGCCGGTAATGCAGCAGGTTCAACGCGGTTTCGGGATTGTCGGGTTCGATGTCACCGATCGCGGCCTTGGCTTCGCCGATGATGGCGCAGCGCGAGACATCTTTCGACAGGTGCGCGCGGGCTTCCTCCGCGTTGCGGATGATCGTGACTTCGAAATGCTCGACCCAGTAGCCCGATGGCGCGTTGGGCACCACGTGCCAGTAATCGTGTGGCTGCAGGAAGATCAGTTTCGGTTTGGCGCCGGGCGTGTACACGATCCAACTGCCGGGTGCATCGGTCAGCGGCAGCCAGTGCAGGAAATGCGGATTTGCCTTGAAGGGGTAATGCTGATCGTCGAGAAACCATCCGTGCGGCATGCCGGCGGCAACCACCAGCGTGTCGCGCCCGCAGGCTGCCAGCGCGTCGGCGCTGCGCTTTTCGACTTCGGCGAGATGCGCGGGGTACAGCGCGGCGAGATTATCCTGCGGGGAA
>JAICIW010000369.1 GCA_025928735.1 Rhodanobacteraceae bacterium
AGCGCCTTGGGCGCGTTGCCGTTGCGACCCATCGCGTAGGTCAACCGCGCGGAGAGAACCATGTAGATCAGGCCGGTGTCCGAGGGCGACACGAAGGCATCGACATACAACAGGATCGCGAGCCAGGTGAGTCCCAGCGCCGTCGCCAGCGCCGCCAGCGGCCCGAATGCCATCGCGTGTTCGCCGAGGCCGGCAATGAACGTGTTGCCGATGTTGCCCCAGCCATTCGCGAGCGCCGATTCCGGCAGTGCGGCGATGAAAGCGACTTGCAGTCCGACATAGATGACCGTGCACAGCGCCAGCGACCCCAGGATCGCGATCGGCACGTTGCGTTGCGGATTGCTGGTTTCGCCGGCGAGTTCCACTCCCTGCCGGAAACCCAGATACGAGAACACCACGCCCGCGGTCGCCACCGCCGAGAACACGCCGTGCCAGCCCATCGGCATGAAGCCGCCGTATTGCGGCGCGAAGAAATGAGCCGGATGGAATTGCACCGCGAAGAACGCCACGACCGCGATGATGATGATCCCGACCTTCCATACCACCAGCGTGTTGTTGATCCGCGTGAACCAGCGCACGCCCAGCATGTTGATGAAAACGAAACACAGCAGCAACGCGCAGGCGACGCCAAGCCCCGGCGTGGTCAGCACCGGCGAGCCATCCTTCAACGTCTGCAGCCACGGGATGTAGTTGGCCGCGTACTGCAGCACCGCCAGCACCTCCAGCGGTGCGACCGCAACCGTCGCGATCCAGGTGATCCAGCCAGAGGTGTAACTCGCGAATGACCCGAATGCGAAATGCGGGAAACGCACCACCCCGCCGGACACCGGGAACATCGTGCCGAGTTCGGCGTAGGTAAGCCCGATGAGGAGGATCATCACCGCGCCCACCAGCCACGAGATGATCGACGCGGGCCCCGCCTGCTGCGCCGCGTTCATCGCACCGAACAGCCAGCCCGAACCGATGATGGACCCGACCGCGGTGAACAGCAGTCCGACGGTGCCGATGTGGCGTTTCAGGCGGTGGTCGTCACCGGCGGGTTGGATCGTCGTTGACGACATGCAAGTTTCTCCTCACCGTTTTGAATGGCACAGCAATATCAGTTCGTCATTCCGGGGCCATCGCCAGCTTCATCGGCGATGGAACCCGGAACCCAGCGCCTATCTGATCGAAGCAAAGACACTGGGTTCAGGGTTCGGCCTGCGATGAGGCCGCAGGCCGCCCCGGAATGACGAAGAAATATTTTTGTCGAGCTCGAAGGTCACGGGACACGCCATCGAACTCGAATACTTCTCACCGCTTCTGGATGCACCGCGTGCAGTGTTGTATCTGGAAATATCCAGCCCTTCGCTGCTGATGTGCGGCATCACGCCGGCCATGAGGTCGGCGAGATAGCGACCCGATCCGCACGCCATCGTCCAGCCCAAGGTGCCGTGGCCGGTGTTGAGGAACAAGTTCCTGAAGTGGGTGCCGCCGACTACCGGCGTGCCATCGGGCGTGGCCGGACGCAAGCCCGCCCAGAACTCGCCCTGCTTCGGATCGCCGCCACGCGGGTACAAACCGGCGACCACTTTCTCCAGCGTCGCGCGACGTCGCGCCGGTTCCGAAAGATCGAACCCGCACACGCCGGCGGTACCGCCCGCGCGGATGCGCCGCTCGAACCGCGTGACGGCCACCTTGTACGTTTCATCCAGCACGGTGGATTTGGGCGCCATCGCGGCGTCAATGATCGGAACCGTCAGCGAGTAGCCTTTCAATGGATATACCGGAAGCCGGATGCCCAGCGGCGCCAGCAGCCGCGGCGTGTAGCTGCCCAGCGCCAGTACGTAGCGGTCGGCCCGCTCGACACGGCCGCCGATGCGTACGCCGGTAATGCGATCGCCGGATGTTTCGAAGGCTTCCGCGGTGGCGTGGAAACGAAACGCCACGCCAGCCGCCTTCGCGCGCTCGGCCAGCAGTCGCGTGAACAGCGCGCAATCGCCGGTCTGATCCTCCGGCAAACGCAGCGCGCCGGTGAACTGGCCCGCGACTTCCGCGAGTGCGGGTTCAACCTTCACGATGCCGGCACGATCGAGCAGTTCGTAAGGCACGCCATGCTGTTCGAGCACCGCGATGTCGCTGCCGGCGGCGTCCAGTTGCGACTGCGTGCGAAACAGTTGCAGGGTGCCGAGCTTGCGGGCCTCGTAATCGATATCGAGTTCGTCCGAAAGTTCGTTGAGGCATTCCGCGCTGTAGCGCGCCAACCGCAACATGCGAGCCTTGTTGACGGCATAGTGTTTGGCCGTGCAGTTGCGCAGCATCTGCAACAGCCAGATGTACTGGCGCGGATCGAGGCCCGGCTTGATCACCAGCGGCGCGTGCCGCGAGAACAACCACTTCAACGCCTTCAACGGGACGCCGGGCGCGGCCCACGGCGCCGCGTAACCCGGTGAAATCTGGCCGGCATTGGCGAAGCTCGTTTCCAGCGCCGGACCGGCTTCGCGATCGACCACCGTCACCTCGAAGCCCGCGCGTGCGAGATACCACGCGCTGC
>JAICIW010000110.1 GCA_025928735.1 Rhodanobacteraceae bacterium
ATACAAACCCGGTACCTGGGGGCCGAAAGAAGCCGACGCATTGATTGCCCACGCGGGCGGCTGGAACGATCCGCAACTCGATCCGGCGCCCGAGGTGGCCCGATGAGCGAGACCGCGCCCCTCGTTTTCCTGTTCGACGTCGACAACACGCTGCTCGACAACGATGGCGTGCAGGACGATCTCGACAAGCACGTCGCGGACGTGTTCGGCGCGGACGCCGCAAAGAAGTATTGGGAGATCTACGAGGGCCTCCGCGAAAAACTCGGCTATGCCGACTATCTCGGCGCCATCCAGCGCTTCCGGCTCGAATGCGACGACGAACTGCGTGCGCAGGACTTGGCGGCGTATCTCCTGGAATATGATTTCGCGGCGCGCCTGTATCCCGGTGCGCTGGACGCGGTTTCACACCTTGCGCAATTCGGCCGCTGCGTGGTGCTGTCCGATGGTGACGTGGTGCTGCAGCCGCGCAAGATCAATGTCTCCGGCATTGCCGATGCGGTGCAGGGCCGGGTCTTGATCTACGTGCACAAGGAGCGCATGTTGGACGACGTGGTGCGACACTTTCCGGCCGCGCACTACGTGATGGTCGAAGACAAGTTGCGCGTGCTGGACGGCATGAAACGCCACTGGCGCGACCGCCTGACCACGGTGTTCGTGCGCCAGGGCCATTACGCCAACGACCCGGCCGTCTTGAAGGAATACCCGGCCGCCCAGATCACGCTGGATCACGTCGGCGAACTCGCGGGCATGGAGCCCCACGCCTTCCTTTTCCCCTTGCAACCGGCAACCGCCGCGGAGTGAATCGATGAACCCTACCCAGAAATTGCACGACCTTGGCCAGAGCATCTGGCTGGACAACATCACGCGCGACATCCTCAACGACGGCACGCTCGCGAAATACATCGGCGACTGCAACGTCACCGGGCTGACGTCCAATCCGTCGATTTTCGACAAGGCGATTTCCGGCGGCACCGACTATGACGACGCGATCGCCGATTTGATCGCCGACGGCCAGCAGGGCGAAGATCTATTCTTCGCCCTCGCGCTGCAGGATCTGACCCGCGCGGCTGATTTGTTCAAGCCGGCGCACGCGGCCAGCCACGGCGTCGACGGCTTCGTGTCGCTGGAAGTCTCGCCATTGCTGGCCGACGAGACGCAAGCCACGATCGATTCCGCGATCGCGCTGCATGCCAAGGGCCATCGCGACAACCTCTTCATCAAGATTCCCGGCACGCCCGCCGGCGTTCCGGCCATCGAGGAATCGATCTACCGGGGCGTGCCGATCAACGTGACCCTGCTGTTCTCGCGCGAGCAGTATCTCGCCGCCGCCGAGGCCTGGATGCGCGGGATCGAACGCCGCATCGCGGAAGGCAAGTCGCCCAAGGTGGAATCGGTCGCCTCGATCTTCGTCAGCCGTTGGGACGTGGCCGTCGCCGACAAGGTTCCCGTGGAACTCAAGGACCGGCTCGGCATCGCGATCGGCCAGCGCAGCTACAAGGCCTACGTCGAACTGCGCGAAAGTGCGCGCTGGAAGAAGCTCATCGCGGCCGGCGCGCATCCGCAGCGCCTGCTGTGGGCCAGCACCGGCACCAAGGATCCCAAGGCTTCCGACACCTTGTACATCGAGGCACTGGCCGCGCCCGACACCATCAACACCATGCCGGACAAGACGCTGCTGGCGTTCGCAGACCACGGAAAGCTGGGCGCGCCGATGGCGAAGGACGGCGGTGATTGCGAAAAGGTGATCGCGCAGTTCAAGGCGGCCGGTATCGATGATGCCGAGCTTGCCGGCAAGCTGCAACGGGACGGGGCGGCGGCATTCGTGAAGTCGTGGAACGACCTGCTGAAGCGGATTGCACAGAAGCGTTCCAGCGTCGCCGAGGCCAAAGGACGGGGAGCGCGCGCATGAGCGCACCGTCGCTGCGCTCTACCGCCGAATGGCGGGCGCTCGCGCGTCACTGGCGGTCGTTGCGCGGCACGACGTTGAAACAATTGTTCGATGGCGACGCGAAGCGTGGCACCCGCCTCGTCGCCAAAGGCGTGGGGCTGTACCTCGATTATTCGAAGAACCTGGTCACTGACGACACGCTTCGCTTGCTGCGGCAGCTCGCCAAGGCGCGAGGCGTCTTCGCGCGCCGCGACGCGATGTTCCGCGGCGACAAGATCAACGAAACCGAAAAACGTGCGGTGCTGCACGTCGCGCTGCGCGCGCCGCGGAACGAGCGCATCCTGGTGGATGGCACCAACGTCGTCCCCGAAGTGCACGAAGTGCTGGACCGCATGGCCGCGTTCAGTGAAAAAGTGCGCGCGGGCGAATGGCGCGGACATTCCGGCAAGCGCATCCGCAACGTGATCAGCATCGGCATCGGCGGTTCCGATCTCGGGCCCGTGATGGCCTACGAGGCGCTGAAGCACTACAGCCGCCGCGACATGACGTTCCGCTTCGTGTCCAACGTCGATCCCACCGATTTCGTGGAGGCGACGCGTGACCTCGACGCCGCCGAAACGCTTTTCGTGGTCTGCTCGAAAACCTTCACCACCCTGGAAACGCTCACCAATGCGCATGCCGCGCGCGACTGGTGCCTGCAGAAACTCGGCGGTAACGAGGCGGCCGTGGCGAAGCACTTTGTCGCCGTTTCGACCAACGCCAAGGAAGTCGAAAAATTCGGCATCGACACGGCCAACATGTTCGGGTTCTGGGACTGGGTCGGCGGCCGCTATTCGATGGATTCGGCGATCGGACTTTCGACCATGCTCGCGATCGGGCCGGAAGCCTTCCGCGACATGCTGGCCGGTTTTCATGCGATGGACGAGCATTTCAAGAGCGCGCCACCGGAAAGCAATCTGCCCTTGCTGATGGGGCTCATCGCGATCTGGTACAACGACTTCTTCGGCGCCCAAACCGTTGCGGTGCTGCCCTACGCCCAATACCTGAAACGCTTTCCGGCGTACCTGCAGCAGTTGACGATGGAGTCGAACGGCAAGCACGTCACGCTGTCGGGCGAACATGTCGACTACGCCACCGGCCCGATCTACTGGGGCGAACCCGGCACCAACGGCCAGCATTCGTTCTACCAGTTGATCCACCAGGGCACGCGGCTGATTCCGTGCGACTTCATCGGCTTCATGCACTCGTTGAATCCGCTCGGTGGTCAGCACGACTTGTTGATGGCCAACCTTTTCGCGCAGACCGAAGCGCTGGCGTTCGGCAAGACGCCGGAGCAGGTGCGCGCGGAAGGCACACCAGAATGGCTGGTACCGCACCGCGTGTGCGAAGGCAACCGTCCCACCAACACCTTCCTCGCCGACAGCCTCACGCCACACACGCTGGGCGCGTTGATCGCGCTGTACGAGCACAGCGTGTTCGTGCAGGGCGCGATCTGGCACATCGATTCGTTCGACCAGTGGGGCGTGGAGCTTGGCAAGCAGCTGGCGAACAAGCTGATTCCGCAACTGCAGGATCAGAACGACCCCGATCTTGAACACGACAGTTCCACCAATGCGCTGATCCGTCGCTATCGCGCCGCGCGCACGGAAGCCCGATGAGCGCGGAGCAGATCAGTCCGCTTGCCGGCAAGCCTGCGCCGAAGGACATCCTTGTCGATGTCGGGAAGCTTCTGGCCGCTTATGCGGATATACGGCCTGACCCCGAGAACCCATCGCAACGAGTGTCGTTTGGCACGTCGGGACACCGCGGTTCCTCGCTGGCCGGCAGCTTCAACGAATGGCACATCCTCGCGATCACCCAGGCGATCTGCGACTACCGCGCGAAGGAGTCGGTCACCGGGCCGCTGTTCATCGGATTCGATACCCACGCGCTGTCGCAACCGGCATTCCGCAATGCGCTGGAAGTGCTGGCGGCGAACGGCGTCGAGGTGATTTCTTCCAAAGGTGGCGAATTCACGCCGACCCCGGCGATCTCGCATGCGATCCTGGTGCACAACCGCGGGCGCGATAGCGGGCTTGCCGATGGCATTGTGATCACGCCCTCGCACAACCCGCCCGACAGCGGCGGTTTCAAATACAACCCGGTCAACGGCGGACCCGCCGGCACCGACATCACGGGCTGGGTGCAGAACCAGGCCAATCGCTATCTCGAAAACAAGCTCTCCGGCGTCAAGCGCGTGCCGTTCGTGCAGGCCTGTGCGGCGGCGACCACGCGCACGCACGACTACCTTGGCGCCTATGTTTCCGATCTCGTCCATGTCATCGATTTCGATGCGATCCGCGGCGCCGGCCTGAAACTGGCGGTCGATCCGCTGGGCGGGGCAGGGGTGCACTACTGGGCGCCGATCGCCGAACGTTACAAGCTCGACCTGACGGTCGTGAGCGAGGAAGTCGATCCGCGTTTCGCCTTCATGACCGTGGACTGGGACGGCAAGATCCGGATGGATCCGTCGTCAGAATACGCGATGCAGCGCCTGCTGGCCTTGAAGGACAAGTACGACGTCGCGTTCGCGTGCGACACCGACCACGACCGTCACGGCGTGGTGACGCGTTCGTCGGGCTTGCTGCCATCGAATCACTATCTGGCCGTGATGATCGATTTCCTGTTCCGCGGACGCAAGCGCTGGCCCGGATCGGTCGCGATCGGCAAAACGGTGGTCAGCACCGCGCTGATCGATCGCGTGGCCGACAAGCTCAAGCGCAAGGTCTACGAAGTGCCGGTCGGGTTCAAATGGTTCGCGCAGGGACTGGTCGATGGCTCGCTCGGCTTCGGCGGCGAGGAGAGCGCCGGGGCCTCGTTCCTGCGGATGGATGGTTCGGTGTGGACCACCGACAAGGACGGCATCGTGCCGGCACTGCTGTCGGCCGAAATCACGGCGCGGGCAGGGCGCAATCCCGGCGAGTGCTATGAGACGCTGGCGGACGAACTCGGGCGCCCTTTCACCGATCGAGTCGAGGCCGCGGCCTCCGATCCGCAAAAACGGAAACTGGCGGAGCTGACCGCCGATGAGCTCAAGCTCGAGAGCCTCGCCGGTAGCCCGGTGGTCCGCAAGCTCGACAAGGCCCCCGGAAACGGCGCCGCCATCGGCGGCGTCAAGGTCGTCACCGAGCATGGCTGGTTTGCAGCGCGGCCATCCGGCACCGAAGCGATCTACAAGATTTACGCGGAAAGTTTCAGGGATGCCAACCACTTGCAATCCATTCTTGACGAGGCACAGCAAGTCGTCGACAGTGCGATTGCCTGAGGTGCATTTCCCATGCCCACAAAGAAAACCAAGCCGTCCGTGCCCGACCGGTTCAAGGTCGGCGACCATGTCCGCTGGAACTCGGAAGCCGGTCACGTCAGCGGCGTGATCACCAAGGTCCACGTCCGCGACTTCGATTACAAGGGCCACACCCATCGCGCCAGCAGCGACGATCCGCAATACGAGATCAAGAGCGACAAGACTGATCACGTGGCCGCGCACCGCGGCAAGGTGCTGACCAAGCTTCCGAAATGAACGGCGCCGACCATGACGATGCCGGTCACGCCGGATACCGCTCGCATTCAGTGCAACGGCGATAGCCTGATAGCTGGATTGCCCGCACGCGCGGCAACCCGGTATCTGCAATCTGCATGGAGGCAGACGCACATGGCTGAGTCCGTCAAATTTCTCTATTCCCGTTTTCTTTCGGCATCCACGCTCATCGGCGCGCAGGTCAGGAATCCGCAGGACGAATCCCTAGGCGACCTCAAGGACGCCATGATCGACACCGCCAGCGGCAAGATCGCCTATGGCGTGTTGAGCTTTGGCGGCGTTCTCGGCGTCGGCAACAAGTTGTTCGCCGTGCCTTGGGATTCATTCCGCGTCGATCCGGAAAAGGAGCGCCTGGTTCTCGACGTATCCAAGGATCGACTGAAGGATGCGCCGGGGTTCGACGCCGACCACTGGCCGAACTTTGCTGATCCGAATGTCGCGGGCGAAGTCGACAGGCACTATGCCGCAAGCACGACTCGAGAGCACCAGATCCTGCATCCGGATTAGTTTTACGCGTCGAAGCCCGATAGGGTGGGACTTCGCAACCGTCAGGACCGCGGGGCATGCTGACCCCTTGGTCGATCCTTGATTGATGCAAATGCCTATTGTGTCAAATTATATGCGGGCAAAGGGAGCGTGAGAAGCCGCCGACCCCCGATGCTTCCGCCCTCCCACGCCGTTCCGGATTTGCTGGCCGCGACCGCCATGTGACGCGGTTTTCACGGCTGTCGTGCTTTGATCGAGTGCCGTCGCGAACCGCGTGTGCGACCAGGAGGGGGTTCCATGTTGCTGACCAGTTTCATCCTTTTCGCGATCACGGCATTTCTCGGGATCTGCATGGCCGGTATCCGGGAGGCCCGCCGTCGCAACCCGCCGGCGTGGCTGACCATGTTCCATGGTTTGCCTGCGGCGGCCGGACTCACGTTGCTTCTGTACGCCACTTTCGCGCTCGGTGTTCCGAGACTGGCGACCGCGGCATTGATCCTGTTCCTGATCGCTGCGGGCGGAGGCGCGGTGCTCAACCTGGTCTATCAGCAGCGCGGGCAACTGTTGCCGCGCTGGCTGATGTATCTCCACCTGCTGCTGGCCGTGAGCGGATTCGTGCTGCTTGCGATTGATGTATTTGCGTGAGTGTCGCGCCAGCGTGTGATGCGGGCGCGGCGGATAGTCGAGGGCCAGCCTACCCATTTTCGTCGGGTTCGCGCCTGCCCAGCAACCGTTGCATCGTGGCGGTGAGCTGCCCGATCGAGAGCGGTTTGCCGATGTGCGCATCGAAGCCGGATACCTGGGCGCGATGCACGTCATCGGCGCGGGTGAAGCCGGTCAGCGCGACCAGCGGCACCTTTGCGCCGGAGGGCAGCGCGCGCAGGCATTGCGCCAATTCGTAGCCGTCCATCCGCGGCATGCCGATGTCGGCGAACACGATGTCGAAGGGCGCCTGCTGCTCCGAGTGTGCACGTTTGAACTGCGCGAGTGCTTCCTCGCCGTTGGCGGCCATGCTGACTTGCGCCCCATCCATTTCCAGCAGGCGGCCGAACGTTTCGGCGGCTTCCACGGCGTCATCGGCGATCAACACGCGGGCGCCTTCCTTGCCACGCACCCTCCTCCGCAACCGACACTTCGCGCGGGGGCACGATCATGGGGTAATCGAAGCGCGGCAGCCAGATGCCGAAGGTCGAACCTTTGCCCAGTCCTTCTGACTCACTTCGATGCGGCCGGCCTGGCGCTCCACCAGTTGCCGGACCAGCGCAAGGCCGATGCCGAGACCGCCCTTGCCGCTCA
>JAICIW010000186.1 GCA_025928735.1 Rhodanobacteraceae bacterium
CCCCCGCACGTAATGTGTGATGCAGGACAGGGACATCATGTCGGAATTGCGCTATCTGCTCCAGCAAGTCTACGAACGCTCGAAGGCGCCGGCGATGCTGGCGCCCGATCCCGCCACCATGCAGCGGCTGCTGGAGCAATGCCATCGCCGCCGCTATCCCGGCAAAACGGCAATCCTCCGACCCGGCGATCCTGCCAACACCCTGTTCTACGTGATCGACGGTTCGGTCACCGTCTGCAGCGAGGACGACCAAGGCCGTGAGCTGATCCTCGCCTACATCAATCGCGGCGAGTTCATCGGTGAAATGGGGCTGTTCGTCGAGCAGGCGCAACGCGAGGTGCTGATCCGCACGCGCAGTGCGTGCGAACTGGCCGAGATCAGCTACGAGAAACTGTTCCATCTGTTCGAGAGCACGCTGCGCGACGACTGTCCGCGCATCCTGTTCGCGATCGGATTGCAACTGACGCACCGGCTGCTGCGCACTTCCCGCCAGGTCAGCCGCATGGCGTTCATGGACGTCACCAACCGGATCGCGCGCACGCTGCTAGACCTGTGCCAGGAGCCGGACGCGATGACCCACCCCGAAGGCACCCAGATTCGCATATCGCGCCAGGAACTCTCGCGCATCGTGGGCTGCTCGCGCGAAATGGCCGGCCGCGTCCTGAAGCAACTCGAGGACGATGGCGGCATCGACGTGTCGGGGAAAACGATAGTGGTGCGTGGAACACGATAGTTGCGATCGTCCAGGATCGCCGCATCACGTCAGTTCGCGTGATCTCAACCCTCTGCGCGCGCCAACTCGCGCCAGAACGCTCATCCGTGGCCTGGCTTTTCACGACAGCGGCTTCGAGTGATGCCCGGAAAAAACTCCGCCTGCCTCAAAGCCACTCGACGCGAGTCACGCTGCGACCCAGCGCCTTCTCCACCCGCTTGCAGAGTTTGGGCGTCGCATTGACCAGCACCGCTTCGGCGGCCAGCGCGAGCATCGGCAGGTCCTGGCTGGAATCGCTGTAGGCCACCTGCCACGCCTCGATCCCGTGTCGTGCCAGCAGTTCCACCTTGCGGCGCCCGACATTGTGCCAATCCGAGCGCATGCCGAGTCGGCCCGCGCGCAACCGCGATGCCAGCACCTCGACATCGGTGACGCCGAGTTCGGCCAGCACGCCGCGCACCAGCGATTCCTCGCAACCCGTAACGATCACGATTCGGTCGCCGGCGGCCTGATGCCTGCGCAAGGCGCTCAACCCTTCGCGACAGAAGTGACCCGGCTGGCGCACCAAAGCCACCGCGAACGTCTGCGCAAGATCGCGGTAACGCGTTTCGTTCAGTCCAAGCAATCCGAGGTGCACCAACGAACGCAACACGCGCCGGCGCGAGAACGGCAACGCCAGCAGGAACCACGGGCCGAGCGCCAGCACCAAGCCCTTGCGCCAGCGGACGCGCGCGTAACGGTCGCGCATGAACATCGCGAATGTGTCGCCGCGGATCAGCACGCCATCGAAATCGAACAGTACGACGCGACGCGTCGTTTCCACTGGCCCCTGGTCCATCGTCACGCTCCCGCAAACAGCCTCGCGAGTTCCGCACCGGGCTCGGCCGCGCGCATGAACGTTTCGCCGATGAGGAACGCGCCGACGCCGGCCGCGCGCAGACGCGTCACATCGTCGCGCGTGGCAATGCCGCTTTCGGTCACCAGTAGACGGTCGTGCGGCACGGCTTCTTTCAGCGACAGCGTCGTTTCGATACTGGTCTCGAATGTGCGCAGATCGCGGTTGTTGATGCCGATCAGCGTACGCGGTGAGTTAGTCAACATCAGCGCGCGTTGCAGGTCGACCGGGTTGTGGACCTCAACCAGCACATCAAGACCGCACTCGATGGCCAATGCATGCAGGTTCACCAGCACGGCATTGTCGAGCGCCGCCGCAATCAGCAGGATCGCATCGGCGCCAATCACGCGCGCCTCGTGCACCTGATAAACGTCAACGGTGAAATCCTTGCGCAGCACCGGCAGTGTGCATGCATCGCGCGCCTGGCCGAGATACGCATCGCTACCCCGGAAGAAATCCACATCGGTGAGCACCGACAGGCAGGTCGCGCCGCCGCTCTCGTAGCTGCGTGCGATCGCGGCTGGATCGAAATCGGCACGGATCAATCCTTTTGACGGGCTCGCCTTCTTGATCTCCGCGATCACCGCTGCCTGCCGGGCCTCCACGCGCGTGCGCAACGCCGCGGCGAATCCGCGCGCCGGCGGCGAATCCACACGGCGGGCGCGCAGTTCCGTCAGCGGCACATGCGTCTTGCGTTCGGCGATTTCCTCGCGTTTGCGCGCAAGAATGGTCCGGAGGATGTCGCTCATACCGGTTGGGCGGCCAGCGCTTGCGTGGCCGCAACGAACTGATCGAGCCTGGCCCGCGCCGAACCGTCGCTGATCACACTGCCCGCGCGCGCGATGCCATCGGCGATCGACGCCGCGACACCAGCCGCGTACAGCGCCGCGCCCGCATTCAGCAGCACGATGTTGTGCGCGACGCCATCGGCGCCGTCCAGCACGTGCAACAGCATGGCCTTCGATTCGCCGGCGTCCGCCACGCGCAGGTTGCGGCTGGACGCCATCGGGATTCCGAATTGTTCCGGTTCGACTTCGTATTCGCGCACCTTGCCGTCGCGCAATTCACCGACCAGCGTGGCGCCGCCCAGTGAAATTTCGTCGAGGCCGTCCTTGCCGTGCACCACCAGCGCGCGCTCGATGCCAAGCCGCTGCAGCACCCGCACCTGGATGCCGACCAGATCCGGATGAAAGACGCCCATCAGGATATTCGGCGCATTCGCCGGATTGGTCAGCGGCCCCAGGATGTTGAACAGCGTGCGCACTCCCATTTCGCGGCGCACCGGCGCCACCGCCTTCATCGCGGGATGAAAACGCGGCGCGAACATGAAACCGATGCCGGTCTCGCCGATGCAGCGCGCGACCTGCTCGGGACCGAGATCGATCTTCGCGCCCAGCGCTTCCAGCACGTCGGCACTGCCCGACGACGACGACACGCCGCGATTGCCGTGCTTGGCGACGCGCGCGCCAGCCGCCGCCGCGACGAACATCGATGTGGTGGAAATATTGAAGCTGTGGGCGCCATCGCCGCCGGTGCCGACGATGTCCAGCATGTGGGGATGCGCCGGCACCGTGACATGTTCGGCCAGCTCGCGCATCACGGCCGCCGCGCCCGCAATTTCGCCGACGGTTTCCTTCTTCACCCGCAGCCCGGTCAGGATTGCGGCAGTCATCGCGGGCGACACTTCGCCGCGCATGATCTGGCGCATCAGGTCGATCATCTCGTCGTGGAAGATCTCGCGATGCTCGATCGTGCGCTGCAATGCTTCGTGAGGCGTGATGCCCATGTTCATGCCGCTCTGGACAGAGGCGCGCTGATGAAATTGCGCAGCAGGTCGTAGCCGCTGCGGGTCAGGATCGATTCGGGGTGGAACTGCACGCCCTCGATCGGTAGCGCCTTGTGGCGCAAGCCCATGATCTCGTCGAACGAGCCGTCCGGATGCTCGGTCCACGCGGTGATTTCGAGGCACTCCGGCAGGCTCGCGCGCTCAACCACCAGCGAGTGGTAGCGCGTGGCCTCGAATGGGTCGGCAAGCCCGGCGAACACACCAAGGCCGCGATGGCGGATCGGCGAGGTCTTGCCGTGCATGATTACCGATGCGCGAATCACGTTGCCGCCAAACGCCTGCCCGATCGCCTGATGGCCGAGGCACACGCCCAAAATCGGAATGGCGCCTGCGAGTTCGCGGATCAGCGCCAGCGAAACGCCGGCCTGGTCGGGCGCGCCCGGACCCGGCGAAATCACGATGCGTTCCGGCGCCAGCGCGCGGATGCCGGCGACGTCCACCGCGTCGTTGCGCAGCACCTTCACGTCCTGCCCAAGCTCGCCGAGATACTGTGCGAGGTTGAAGGTGAAGCTGTCATAGTTGTCGATCAGCAGCAGCATTGCCGTCCATTTCAACCGCGTCACCCTCGGGAAACGCAAGTGTGAATGCCCGCCGCCCACGACACAAGACGATCCTGCGCACGCTCGCCGCGGCCGGCGTCTGCGTGACGCTGACGGGCTGCACCACGATCGGCTACTACGCCCATCTGGCCGCGGGCGAAATGGCCGTGCTGCGTGCGCGTGTGCCGATCAGGAAGGTAATCATAGATCCTGATGTCGATCCGGCATTACGCGCTCGGCTGGAACTGGCGCTGCGCGCCCGTGCGTTTGCGTCCGACACGCTGAAATTGCCACGCAACAAAAGCTACACCACCTATGCCGACATCCACCGCCCGTTCGTGATGTGGAACGTGTTCGCAACGCCGGCACTTTCGCTGCAACCGGTGCAGCATTGCTTCCTGTTCGCAGGCTGCGTGGCCTATCAGGGTTTCTACCGCCACGATCGCGCCGAGGCCTTGGCGGACAAGCTGAAACGGCAAGGCGACGACGTCTGGGTCGGCGGCGTGCCGGCCTACTCCACGCTCGGCCATTTCGCCGATCCGCTGCTCAGCACCATGGATCGCTGGAGCAATGACGAGATGATCGGCACGATTTTCCACGAGCTCGCGCACCAGCAGTTCTACGTCAAGAACGACACCGCCTTCAACGAATCCTTCGCCACCTTCGTGCAGGAACAGGGCTTGCGCGAATGGCACGCCGCGAACCACACCGCGCCGCCCGACCCGGCCGGGGCGGCACGCCGTCGGCAATTCACCGAAATGGTGCTGGCCACCCGCGAGAAACTGAAGTCGTTGTACGCCAGCGACCTTTCCGATGCCGCGAAGCGGAAACGCAAGGCGCTAGCGTTCGCCAACATGCAGCGCGACTACGAACGGATGCGCGACTCCGAATGGCACGGCTACGCCGGCTACGACTACTGGTTCGACACGCCGATCAACAACGCCAAGCTGCTGCCGTTCGGGTTGTACGATCGCGGCGTACCGGCGTTCGCCGCATTGTTCAAACGCTGCAACAGCGATTGGACACGCTTTTACGCTGCGGTCCGCCGGATCGGCGGCGAGCCGGCTGCGCAACGCGATGCATTTCTCGGGGATGCTGGCATGCCGTCGCGCGCCGCGTCGCCCTGACTCAGGTCAATACAGGCGATGCGGTGCACGCGCATGCTTGCGCAGTCCTCCCACACGCGAGCCCGTGCATGAACACGCCCGCAGAAACTCCCGCGTATACGCCCTACCCGTTCGACGCGCGCGCGATCGCGCATCGCTTCCGCCACTCGGCGATCTTCGGTGCACTCGATGCGCTGCAGGCTGGCGAA
>JAICIW010000258.1 GCA_025928735.1 Rhodanobacteraceae bacterium
GTAATTCCGCACGTGTTGAACTGGACGCTGGCGTTCAATCGCGGCGCGGCTTTCAGCTTCCTCGCCGACTCGTCCGGCTGGCAGACGTGGCTGTTCGGCCTCCTTGCCGTGGTGGTGTGCATCGGTTTGATCGTGTGGCTGGCGCGCACCGCGCGCCGCGACTGGCGCACCGCGTTGCCAATGGCGCTGATCATCGGCGGCGCGCTCGGCAACCTGATCGATCGCCTGATCCACGGCCAGGTCACCGATTTCATCCAGGTCTATTGGCAGGCGTGGTCGTTTCCCGCGTTCAACATCGCCGATTCCGCGATCACGATCGGCGCGGTGCTGCTGATCGCGTTCGGGTTGTTTGGTGGACATCAAACCCGCGCGCCGCAACAATAGGCGGCTGTCGTGCCTGCGTGACCAATGCCCGCGGCACGGGACGGCGGCCTGCGCCGCTGCCGGCATATTCCAAGATCACGAGGCTCCTGCATGAATTTTCACGAATATCAGGCCAAGCAACTGTTTGCCGATTTCGGCATCGCGGTGCCGCCGGGCAAGGTCGCGGCGACTCCTGCTGAAGCGGTGGACGCCGCCAAGGCGCTGGGTGGCGAGCAGTGGATGGTGAAGGCGCAGATCCACGCGGGTGGGCGCGGCAAGTCCGGTGGCGTCAAGTTCTGCGACTCGCTGGACAAGGTGAAGGCCGCGGCGACAGGCATGCTCGGCAAGAGCATGGAGACCTACCAGTCGGGCGGACGTGCGCTGCCGGTGAATGTGGTGCTGGTCACCGAGGCCACCGACATCGCCAAGGAACTGTATCTCTCCGTGCTGGTCGATCGCGGCGAGAAGGCCGTCACCTTCATCGCCTCCGCGCGCGGAGGCGTCGACATCGAGCAGGTCGCCCGCGAGACGCCGGAGGAAATCCATACCGTCACGGTGAACTTCACCGAGAGCCTGCAGCCCTACCAATGCCGCGAGCTCGGCTTCGCATTGGGGTTGACTGCCAAGCAGGTCAACCAGCTGTCGAAGATCATGCTGGGCCTGTACAAGCTGTTCAACGCGAAGGATCTCTCGCTGGTCGAACTGAACCCGCTCGCGATCGTCGCGTCCGGCGACCTGATGGCGCTGGACGGCAAGGTCAATTCCGACGACAACGCCGAGTTCCGCCATCCGGAACTGGCCGCGATGCGCGACGTGTCGCAGGAAGACAAGGCCGAGGCCGAAGCCGCGGCCGAGCACCTCAACTACGTCACGATGGACGGCAACATCGGCTGCATGGTCAACGGCGCGGGTCTCGCGATGGCGACCATGGACGTGATCAAGCTGGCCGGCGGCGAGCCCGCCAACTTCCTGGACGTCGGTGGCGGCGCGACGAAAGAGCGCGTGACCGCCGCGTTCAAGCTGATCCTTTCATCGGACAAGGTCAACTGCATTCTGGTCAACATCTTCGGCGGCATCGTGCGCTGCGACCTGATCGCCGAAGGCATCATCGCTGCGGTCAAGGAAGTGGGTTTGAAGATTCCGGTGGTCGTGCGCCTCGAAGGCACCAACGTCGAGAAGGGTCGCGAGTTGCTGAGCGGGTCCGGGCTCAAGATCACGCCCGCCAACGATCTGAACGACGCCGCGCAAAAAGCGGTCGCGGCGGCCAAGGCTGCGTAAACAAAAACGGGTAGGGCGGGAGCAGCGTAGCGAATCCCGCCGTTTTCGATTTCACGAAAGCGGGACGCGCCGCTGCGCGGCTTCTCCGGCGGGATACGCCGCTTCGCGGCTTCTCCCGCCCTACATGAAGGAATTCGATGTCATGAGCGTACTGGTCAACAAAAATACAAAGGTCATCTGCCAGGGCTTCACTGGCCAGCAGGGCACATTCCATTCGCAGCAGGCGCTGGATTACGGCACCAAGCTGGTCGGCGGCGTCACGCCTGGCAAAGGCGGCAGCGAACACATCGGCCTGCCCGTCTTCAACACCGTGCGCGAAGCGGTGGACGACACCGGCGCCGACGCGTCGGTGATTTTCGTGCCGCCGCCGTTCGCGGCCGACGCGATTCTGGAAGCCGCGGCTGCCGGCATCAAGGTGATCGTCGCGATCACCGAAGGCATCCCGGTGCTCGACATGCTGCGCGTCAAGAACGTGCTGAAGGACCACCCCGATACCGTGCTGATCGGCCCGAACTGCCCCGGCATCATCACGCCCGGCGAATGCAAGATCGGTATCATGCCCGGCCACATCCACCAGCCGGGCAAGGTCGCGATCGTGTCGCGCTCGGGCACGCTCACCTACGAGGCCGTGTTCCAGACCACCAACGTCGGTCTCGGTCAGTCGACGGTGATCGGCATCGGCGGCGATCCGATCAACGGCATGAACTTCGTGGACTGCCTGACGCTGTTCCAGAACGATCCGCAGACCGAAGGCATCATCATGGTCGGCGAGATCGGCGGCAGCGCCGAGGAAGAAGCCGCCGAGTTCATCGAAGAACACGTCACCAAGCCGGTCGTCGCATTCATCGCCGGCGCCTCCGCGCCTCCCGGCAAGCGCATGGGTCACGCCGGCGCGATCATCTCGGGCGGCAAGGGCACCGCCGCGGCCAAGTTCGCGGCGTTGGAGAAGGCCGGCGTCACGACCGTCAAGTCTCCGGCCGACCTGGGTGCGACGCTTGCTGCAAAGATGAAACACTGAGTTGGTTCAGCCCGTGCAAAGGTAAAATGAAGGCCGCGATTCGTCGCGGCCTTCGCATTTCCGGAACGCTCCATGGCGACCCTGCGCCTCGCGCTTGCCCAGTTCGATTTTCCGGTTGGCGCCATAGCGGCCAATGCCGATCGCGTGCGCGCTTTGATGCGCGACGCGCGCGCGGGCGACGCCGATCTGCTGGTGTGCCCCGAACTGGCGTTGAGCGGCTATCCGCCGGAGGACCTGCTGTTGCGGCCGAGTTTCCTCGCCACGTGCCAGTCGGAGATCGACAACCTCGCTGCGGAAGCGGACGGATTCGCGACCCTGGTCGGTTTTCCGCACAGCGCGGGTGTCGTGTACAACGCGGCCGCCTTGATGCGCGAAGGGCGCGTTGCGCAGGTTGCGCACAAGTGCGTGTTGCCCAACTACGGCGTGTTCGACGACAAGCGCTGGTTCGAGCCCGGTCACGCCGTGACCGTCACGACGCTCGATGGCGTGCGCGTGGGACTGCTGATCTGCGAAGACGCGTGGCAGCCCGAACCCATCGCGGCCGCCGCGCGCGCGGGCGCGGAAGTGGTGGTGGTGATCAACGCCTCGCCGTTCGACACCGCCAAGCAGGCGCAGCGCGAGGCGTTGCTCGCGACGCGAGCCAGGGAAACCGGTTGCGCCATCGCCTACCTCAACATGGTGGGCGGGCAGGACGACGTGGTGTATGACGGTGCGTCGTTGCTCGTGAACGGCGACGGCTCCGTCGCCGCACGCGCGCCGGCATTCGTCGATGCGCTGTTGTGGGCGAAGTTCGACTCCGGATCACGCAAATGGAATGCGCGCGACTGGCCGGTCGCGAGCGACACCTCATCCGAAGCCACGCTTTATGCGGCACTCGTGCGCGGCGTCCGCGACTACGTCGGCAAGAATGGCTTCGATGGCGTGCTGCTGGGACTTTCCGGCGGCATCGATTCCGCGTTGACACTGGCGGTCGCGGTGGATGCACTGGGCGCGGACAAGGTCACGGCGGTGATGCTGCCGTCGCGCTACACCTCCGATCTTTCCCTGCGCGAAGCGCATGCGCAGGCGCGCACGCTGGGTGTCGAGTATCTCGACGTATCGATCGCCGGCGTGGTGGACGCCGCCGCCACGGCTTTGGCGCCCGCGTGCGGCGAACTGGTGGATCTCACGGCCCAGAACCTGCAGGCACGCAGCCGTGGCCTGCTGTTGATGGCACTGTCCAACCAGACCGACAAGTTGCTGCTGACCACCGGCAACAAGAGCGAGATGGCGGTCGGCTATGCGACGCTGTACGGCGACATGTGCGGGGGTTACGCGCCGTTGAAGGACGTCTACAAGACCGAGGTGTACAAGCTGGCGAGGTGGCGCAACGA
>JAICIW010000160.1 GCA_025928735.1 Rhodanobacteraceae bacterium
TCCGATTTCGTCGCGGAAGCGCGTCACCTCTCGGGCGATGTAGCCCAGGCAGCCAACCGTGATCCGCGCATCCTGTTCCTGATCCGTTCGTTCGGGCGCGGCGGCGCGCAACGGCAACTGGTGACGCTGGCGACCGCGCTGCGCCGGTCCGGCTGGAATGTTTCGGCCGCGTGTTTCTACGCGGGCGCTGCGTTCCAGCGCGAGCTGGAGCAGGCCGGGGTGCCGGTGATCGATCTGCGCAAGCGCGGCCGCTGGGATGTGTTCGGATTCCTGTGGCGGCTGTGGCGCACCTTCCGCACCAGCAACGCCGATGTCGTGCACGGCTATCTCACCGTCGGCAACCTGCTGGCGTTGCTGGCCAAGGCGGCGCATCGCCACACGCGCGTGGTGTGGGGCGTGCGCTCGGCGTACATGGATCGCGATCGCTACGACTGGATGGCGCGCCTGACCTTCCGTTTCAGTTGCGCATGCGCGCGCATGGCCGATCTCGTGATCGTCAATTCCGGCGCAAGCGGAACGCATCACGCCGCGTTGGGTTATCCGCGCGCACGGATGCGGGTGATTCCGAACGGCGTCGATACGCGGCGCTTCAGCTTCAATGCCGAGGACCGCACGCGGCTGCGCCAGGAATGGCGGATTCCGGATGACGCGTTGCTGGTCGGTCTGGTGGGCCGGTTGGATTTGATGAAGGATCATCCGACGTTTCTGAAAGCCGCCGCAAAACTCGCGAGCCGGAATGCGTGCTGGCATTTCGTGTGTGTCGGTGAGGGCAATCCGGAATACGCCGTGACACTCGAGGCGCAGGCTGCAGCGCTGGGCCTGCAAGGTCGCCTGACCTGGGCCGGCCCGCGCGGCGACATGCCGGCGGTCTACAGTGCGCTGGATCTGCTGGCTTCCACATCGTACGGCGAAAGCTTCCCGAATGTGATCGCGGAAGCGATGGCCTGCGGGCGGCCATGCGCGGTGACCGACGTCGGCGATTCGGCGCGCATCGTGGGCGCCTGCGGCGCGGCGGTCGCGGCGCGCAATCCGGAAGCGTTCGCCGCCGCCGTCGAAAGCATGCTGCGGGTGCTGACCGATGACGAAGCCGCGCGCGCGATGCACGAAGCGGCGCGCGCGCGCATCGTGGAAACGTATTCGCTGGAAACGCTGCTGGGCAATTCCAAAGCGGCGCTCAAGGCGGTTTGCGCGGGCCGCAGGAGGACGTAATGGCCACGTTCATCCAGCCGTTCCCGATCGGCCAGCTGATCTGGCCCGCCATCGCGATCATGGTGATCGGGTTTCTGATCTCGCTCGCCTACACGCGCCGGGCGGGTCTCAGCCTCGGTGTGGCCGCATTGAAGTCGGGACTGTTCCTGATCTATTTCGGCTTCCTGTTCGATGGCACGTTCACATTCCGCGACGACTGGAAATACCTGCGCTTCGGCGAGGAACTGGTGCAGAACGGGGTCGGCATCTTCAACCTGATGCACAACTACGACTACGTCCGCAGCACCGTCAAAAGCGCCAATCTTTTCTATTACGTCTACGACGCGTCCGCGCTGGTGATTTTCGGGCATGGCTATTTCGCGCCGGTCGCGGCCAACATCCTCTTGACCTTCATCGCGGCCGGCATGCTGATGAAGGCGGCGCGGCGCGGCCTCGGCATGGGCCGGCGCGCCAGCATCGGCCTGTTCGTGTTCCTCGCGCTCAGTCCCTCGTTGCTCGCGTGGTCCACGGTGGCCAACCTGAAGGACATCCTGGTCGCCACCGGCACCGCGGGCGTGGTGTACGCCGTGGCACTGGTCGAAACGGGCAAGCCCAAACGCGCAGTGATGGTCGCGATTCTCTGCGGACTGATACTCGCGCTCACGCGTTTCTACGTGCCGCTGATGATGGGCGCCGCGTTCGGCATCGGCCTGCTGGCTTCGCGGCGCGGACGCCGCAGCCCGTGGCTGTGGCTGGCGGGGATCGTCGCGCTGGCGATCGTGGTGCACGAACTCGGTCACGGCAGCATCGGCGGCGCGCTGCATCAGCTCCGCTCGCGGCTTTCCGATCCGGTGACGGGCGTCCTGCGCTTCATGCTGACGCCGATTCCTTTCCACACGCAACCGCAGTACGCGTTTCTCAACCTGCCGCAGGTGTTCTTCTGGGCGATGCTGCCGCTGCAGCTCTACGGAATTGTGTCGGTGTGGCGGAGCAAGAAGATGACGGGCCGGTTCATGGTCATCTACTTCGTGATGATGACGCTGCTGTACGGCGCGTTCCCGACGCTGCAGGGGCCGCGCCATCGCGTGCAGATCGAGGGGCTGATCGTGATCTTCCAGTACGTGGGCATCCTCGCGCTGGTGCGGGGTCGCTTCCGGAAAAAGCGACGCTACTACCTGACGGAAGCGCAACCACCGTCGGGGCCGCATGAACGCCTGCACCACGGTACCTACCCTCTCGCCTGAGAGACAACCATGCACCACGAAAGGAAACGGCATTGCCCGGGCGGCGCCCTCGAATCGATCACTCTGATGCGCGCTTGCGAGCCGGCCGCCAAGGCGCGTAGGGGGAATCCGCGCGCATGAAAATCTGTCACGTCATCACCGGCCTCGGCACCGGCGGCGCGCAGGCGGCGCTGTACCGCTTGGTGCAGACGCTGCGTCCGCCCGACTTCGAGCACGTCGTGATCGCGCTCGGCGCGGAAGGCAGCATGAGCGCGATGTTCGCGGAGTCGGCCGAGCTGCATCACCTCGGCATGCATCCCGGCCGCCTGCTTCCCCACGAAGTACTGCGGCTGCGACGGATGCTGCGCAATCGCCGTTACGACGTGATCCAGAGCTGGATGTACCACGCCAACCTGATGGCCGCGCTGGCCGGCTGGGGCGAGGCCGCGCCGGTGGTGTGGAACATCCGTCATTCGCTGCACGCGTTGTCGCACGAAAAGCGCGCCACGCGCTGGGTGATCCGGGCGGGCGCACGGCTGTCGCGACGTCCGGCGCGGATCATCTTCAATGCCGCGGTGAGCCGCGCGCAACACGTCGCATTCGGTTACGACGACGCGCGCTCGGTGGTGATCCCGAACGGTTTTGACACCGTCGAGTTCGCGCCTCGCGCCGCCGAACGCGCACGAGTGCGTGCCGAGTTGGACATCCCGGCCGACGCGCTTGCGATCGGCCTGGTGGCGCGCGTGCACCCCATGAAGGACCACGCCACCTTCCTGCACGCGGCGAAGCGGCTCGGCGAAATGCATCTGCACCCGATTTTCGTGCTGGTGGGCGAGGGCGCCGATGCCGCGAATCAGGAACTCGGCGCGCTGATCGACCAACTGGGCTTGCGCGAACGTGTGCGGTTGTGCGGGCGACGCAGCGACATCGCGGCTGTCGACAACGCGCTGGACATTGCCGCTTCGTCGTCAGCGTGGGGCGAAGCTTTTCCCAATGCCACGGCGGAAGCGATGGCGTGCGGCGTACCTTGTGTGGTGACGGATGTCGGCGATGCGCCCGCGATCGTGGATGACACCGGTGCAGTGGTGCCGCCATGCGATCCCGTCGCATTGGGCAATGCCTGGGCAACATTGGCGGCGCTCGGCGCCGAAGCGAGGCGCACGCTTGGGCAGCGTGCGCGTGCGCGCGTCATCCAGCACTATGCCATCGATGCCGGCGCGCGCCGGTACGCCGACCTGTACCAGGACATCGCGAGGCTGTCATGCACCGCCCATTGATCGTCCCCTGGCGCGCTCGACCAACGCGTCACGGCGGCGAAGTCGCCGCCGCGATACCCGATCCATCTCTCGTCGGAAGCTGATCACGATGTGTGGAATAGCCGGATTCTGGGACAGCACCCACCACTTTCGCGCGGACGATGCCGGCGCGGTGCTGCGGCGCATGACCGATGCGATTCGTCATCGCGGACCGGACGACGAAGGCTTCTTCCAGGACGCTGCGGCCGGCATCGCGCTGGGCCACCGCCGGCTTTCGGTGATCGATCTTTCGCCGGAAGGCCACCAGCCGATGGTGTCGGCGAGCGGCCGTTTCGTGATCGTCTACAACGGTGAGGTCTACAACCATCGCGCGCTGCGGCAGGAACTGGTGAAGCTCGGGGCCGCGTTCCGCGGGCATTCCGACACGGAGGTGATTCTGGCCGCGATCGAGCAGTGGGGTCTCGACGAAGCCTTGAAGCGCTTCATTGGCATGTTCGCCTTCGTCCTGTGGGACCGCCGCGAACGCGCGTTGTCGCTGGTGCGCGATCGTCTCGGCATCAAGCCGCTGTACTACGGCTGGGTCGGCACACGCCTGGTGTTCGCCTCGGAGCTGAAAGCCGTGACGGCGATGCCGGGTTTCGACAATGCGATCGATCGCGACGCGCTGTGCCTGCTGCTTCGCCATGACTACATCGCGGCGCCGCATTCGATTTACGAGGGCGTTCGGAAACTCCAGCCGGGCACCGTACTCACCTTGGCCGCCAGCGACATGCCGAAGGCGCCGACGGACGAATCGCTGCTTGCCGCGAACACCCGCACGTTCTGGTCGGCGCGCGATGTCGCGATCGCAGGTATGGCCGATCGCCTGCACCAGTCCGACGCCGAGGCGGTCGATGAACTGGACCGCTTGCTGCGCGACGCGGTGGCGCTGCGCATGGAAGCGGACGTTCCCCTGGGCGCATTCCTTTCCGGCGGCATCGATTCGTCGCTGGTGGTCGCACTGATGCAGGCGCAATCCCCACGTCCGGTGCAGACGTTTTCCATCGGCTTTCGCGAAAAGGGTTTTGACGAGGCGGTGCATGCGCGCGCGGTCGCGAAGCACCTCGGCACCGACCATCACGAACTGTACGTTACCGCGCAGGATGCGCTGGACGTGGTGCCGCAGTTGCCTGGCATGTTCGACGAACCGTTTTCCGATTCCTCGCAGATCCCCACCTTCCTGGTCGCGCAAATGGCGCGACGCAATGTCACGGTCAGCCTTTCGGGTGATGGCGGCGACGAATTGTTCGGCGGTTATCGTCGTTACTTCGCGGGCCGCAGGATCGAGCGAAGCTTGGGTCGGGTACCGATAGCGCTGCAGCGGGGTGCGGCGCGTTCGCTGTCGCGCCATCCCGGGTTCTACGAATCCATGCTTGCCGGCGTCAATGCCTGCCTGCCGTCGGGCAAGAAGATGCGCCGGCCGCGCGCCAAGGTCGCGGTGCTGGCGCGGATGCTGGAAGCCGGCTCGGCCGACGAACGCTACCGGCTGATGATGTCGCACCATCGGAACCCGGCGGACGTGGTGCTGCATGGCAATGAGCCTTCACTGCAGATCGGCAATCCGGTGGTCGCGTCGGATACGGACGCACTGATCGAGCGGATGATGTTCAACGACCTCGTCACGTATCTGCCCGGCGACATCCTCGCCAAGGTCGACCGCGCGAGCATGGCGGTGAGCCTGGAAGCGCGGGTGCCATTGCTCGATCACCGCGTGGTGGAGTTTTCCTGGCGCGTGCCGATCGAACAGAAAGTTCGCGACGGCAAGGGCAAGTGGCTGCTCCGGCAAGTGTTGTACCGCTACGCACCGGAGTCGCTGATGGAGCGCCCGAAACAGGGTTTCGGCGTGCCGATCGGCGCATGGCTGCGCGGCCCGCTGCGCGACTGGGCGGAAACCTTGCTGGACGAGCGGCGGCTGCGCGAGCAGGGCTATTTCGAACCCGGACCGGTCAGGCAATTGCTGGACCGCCACCTTGCCGGCCGTGCCGACGAAGGTCCGCGACTGTGGGACGTGCTGATGTTCCAGGCATGGCTTGCGGAAGCCGGACGCCAGCCACTGCCGGTGCGCGACGCGGCGGCCGCATGAACGCGCAAACCGCCACGCGCGTAGAAGCGGCTCCCGCCAAAGAAGACGCGGAATGGATCAATGCGCTCGCGTTCGCGCCGCGCAAGGAATCCTGGGTGGCGTGTTCGGGAGATCGCTTCTACAA
>JAICIW010000054.1 GCA_025928735.1 Rhodanobacteraceae bacterium
TGCGGCCGCTGGTCCGCGCACTGATGCGGTTCGCATTGCGCGGCCGGCGTTCGCGATTGATCCTGCAGAACCACGACGACGCGCGGATGTTCCTCGCTCATCGCTTGATCGAAGATGCCCGCGTACGCGTGATCGCGGGCTCCGGTGTGGACTGCAACCGGTTCGTGCCGCAAACGCGATCACGCAACGATCCGCCACGCGTGCTGCTCGCGGCGCGGCTGTTGTGGGAAAAGGGCGTCAAGGAATACGTGCAGGCGTCGCGCACGTTGCGCGCGCAAGGCCGGCGGGTGCGATTCCTGCTGGCTGGCGCTTCCGACCCCGGCAATCCCGCGGCGGTCCCGGAAGCCAGCGTGCGCGGTTGGGTCGATGAAGGTCTCGTGGAGTGGATCGGGCACGTCGACGACATGCCGGCGTTGTTCGCGTCCACCGACATTTTCGTGTTGCCGAGTTATTACCGCGAAGGCCTGCCGAAATCGCTGATCGAGGCCGCCGCCTGCGCGACGCCGTTGATCACCACGGACATGCCGGGTTGCCGCGATGTCGTCGTCGATGGCGTCGACGGGTTGATCGTGCCGCCGCGCGACGCCGAAGCCTTATGCGCGGCCATCGTGCGCCTGCTGGATGCACCGGAACTGGCGCGGAAGCTGGGCTTGGCGGCGCGCGCAAAGGCCTTGGCAAAGTTCGACGAGCGCATCGTGATCCGCCGCACGCTGGAAACCTACGATGAGGTGCTGGACGATCCCCGCGCCGTCGAAGTCACCATTTGACAGCTGCTGGATAATTCGCCGTGCGACGCGCCAACTCTCGCGGAACTGCCAACTCTCGCGGAACTCATGCGGTGCTGTCGGTCTAGTCGCGCCGATTCCTCAAAGGCTGCCCGTGAGATTTCGGGCGAAAGCGAATGACCGGCTGCGAAGCGAAGTTGCCGGAAACGCGTCGCGCCGACGCATCAGCCGATCGAATCAGCGCCGCCTGTGTGCGTTCGAGATGCGTGGTGAATGCCCCGTATATGGCCGCTACGACCACGAACGCCACGAGGTTCGCGATGGCGCCGAGTTCCGCATGGATGACCACGCCCACGAACGGCAGCACGATGGAGAAGCCGACTAGGTACACGAGCGTGCGGCGCGGACCCAAACCTGCATTCATCAGCAGGTGATGGATGTGCGTGCGGTCGGGCGTGAACGGCGACACGCCACGTTTCAAGCGACGGTAAATCACCGCCAGCGTGTCCATGACCGGCAGCGCCACGCACCACAGCACCAGGCCGGGAGAAATGTGGCGCGGCGTGCTCTGGCTCAACGCGATCAAGGTCCACGCGATCACGTAGCCCAGCACCACGCTGCCCGAGTCGCCGAGGAACACCTTGGCCTTCTTGCCCAGCAGGCCCAGATTCGCCATCAGGAACGGATACAGCGCCGCGGCGAGCAACAGCACGATCACGGTGAGCGGCGCGGGCATGTCGGGCGCCATCAGCAACGCGATCGCCCCGGTGCTGACCAGCGCGAGACAACCCGCCAACCCGTCAATGCCGTCCATCAGATTGAATGCGTTGATCAACCCGATCACCGCGAGCACGGTGAACGGAATGCCGAGCCAGCCGAGTTTCAATTCGTAGCCATGCAACGCGCCAAGCGAGTGCACGTAAGTGCCCGTCGTGGCAATCACCGTCAGGATCGCCACCACTTGCACGACCACGCGTACGCTCACGCGCAGCTGGTAGCGGTCGTCAAGCGCACCAAGCGCAACCAGTACGCATGCGCTGGCCAACACGATGTCGTCGAACCGCTGTGCGGGTCCCAGGAAGCGCTGGCCAAGCCACAACCACCCGGCCAGCATGCCAATGAAGATCGCGAGACCGCCGACCAAGGGCGTCGCGAAAGCATGTCGCTTCCGCTTGTCCGGGTGATCGAGCAAGCCCACCGGCTTGCTGATGGGAACCAGTACGCACAATCCAAGTGCGGAGGCCCCGATGGATACAAAGCATGCCGATAGAACCGTATGTGCCGCAGATATCATCCTTGTACGTCTCCGCTGGCAGGGTGGCCAGTATGGAAGACCGCATAAAACACGCGCTGAATAATTCAATGATTTTTCTTTAATGCATATGAATGCCGATATTTATATATTTGAATGCGCTGTGAATGCACGCGGCACGTGGATGTTTTTATTGGAGTGATTATCCAGGCTGAATGGGAGAGGATCGCTGCGCTTTCATCGCAGTGCGGCGTGCGGTCGGGTTCGCGTGCCCGTCGGAGCGCTGGTTTTTGCACGTCGCGTCAAGCGTGAGCTGCGTGCCTGCGCGGCACGGATATTGCTTGTATGCTGGGCAACGTGGGACGGGGAGTTGCCTGGGGAAAGATCCTGGCTTGCTCGCCCGACCTGCCGCATCCGCCGCGGGTAATCCCGGGCCGCGAGGTAACGACCGTGACAATCACTGACATCGGCATCCTGCTCATCGTGCTGTGCATCTCGCTTTGGGCAATCATGGCCGCCCTGCACAGGCACACCGTCCAGTTGGAAGCCTTGAAGTCGCAAATGCAGGAATTGCTGAAGGCGAGGGAGACGACTCGCAACGCTTCTGCAACGGAAGCCAATCCGTCTGCGCCCAGCGACAGGATGGAAACTTCATCGGCGCACGTGTCCGCGAAGGCCGCGTCGGTGATCGCGGCGAGGCAGACCGTCCTGAAATAGCTCGCTTCGCGCGCGACCGCGTCGTTGTCTTCGCCCGGATCGTGCCTGCCGGCACTTGGCTCGCCGGATAACCGGGTGTAGGTTCGCGGGATCGTCTCGTCCTGGAGGTGCGCGATGAAGTCCCCTCGACCCGGTCTGTGGCTGCTCGCCGCGTTCTTCATCGCCGCTTGCGCGCCTTCGGCCTTGGCCAAGGCGCCGCCTGCGTCGACCAACGCGTCCGAGAACACGCGCATCGAACACATCCTCGCGCAGCGCGCGAAGGTCAAGCAGATCCCGGCCGTGGCCCTTTCCCACGACGGCCAGCATCTGGCGTGGGTGGTAGCGCACGACGAGCAGACCGAGTTGATGCTGGGCTCGTGGAACGGGCAGAACGCGCACGCCGTGTCGATTCCCGGCGGCTGCCGTGAAGAGGACCTGCGCTGGGCACCGCGCTGGAACATGCTGGCGGTGCTGACCCGCTGCAGCATCGACCCGTCCAACACCAAGCCCATCCAGGGCGCGATCTGGCTGATCGACGTGAATGCCGGCAAGCCGCCGCGCAAGCTCACCGACATCGGCGGTTTCGCCGAAGGCATGCAATGGAGCCGCGACGGCAAACGCATCGCGTTCCTGTTCGTGCCGGGCGCCACGCGACTGCCGGCTGCGACCGCGTCCGGCAATCCGCGCGTGGGCGTGATCGGCGAAACCGACGTGCAGGTGCAATACGTCGCCAGCATCGATGCATCAGGTGGCAAGCCGGAGCTGCTGACACCCGACGGATTGTACGTGTACGAGTTCCGCACCTCGTCCACCGGCAATCGGATTGCCTACACAGCCGCACCGCCGCCCGGTGACAACAACTGGTGGACGGCCAAACTGTATGTGCAGGAGGCGAAAGCAGGCGCGGCGCCGCGCGAGCTCGTCGATCCCGGCGCGGTGAAGGGTTCGCTGCACGGCTTGCAGATCGCTCTGCCACGCTGGTCACTCGATGACGCGCGCATCCTGTTCATCGGCGGCCTGATGAGCGATCGCGGCGCGACCGGCGGCGACATCTACAGCGTGCCAACCTCGGGTGGCGCGCCCGTGAACCTGACCGAAGGTGCGAAGGTGACGCCGTCGTGGTTCACGTTCCTCGATGCCCGCTCGCTGCTGGTGAACCAGATTGCCAAGGGCAAGGTGCAGGTCACCGAATACACCTTGTCCGGCAACCACGCCCGCCAGACCCGCACGTGGTTCACGGCGCTCGGCGAGTTGGGCGACGGGCGCGCCGCGCTTTCCGTTTCGCTGTCTGACAAATCGCCACGGCGGATCGCCTACGCGGCCCAGTCGTTCGAACATCCACCCGAGGTGCACGCGGGCCAGCTCACCACCGCGCCGCCGCCTGCGGTCACTTCGATCAACGCCGGGCTTTCGCACGACTGGGGCAAGGCCGAATCGGTGGAATGGAACAGCGGCGGCACGCAGGTGCAAGGCTGGCTGATGTATCCGGCCGGCTATGACGCGCACAAGCAGTACCCGATGATCGTGTACGTGCACGGCGGACCCTCGTGGGCCAACCTGCCGAGCTGGAGCAACAATGCCAGCGCGTATTCCGAATTCGGCTATTTCGTGCTGATGCCCAATCCGCGCGGCAGCCTCGGCGGAGGCGAGCAGTTCGCGCAGGCCATCCGCAACCAGATGGGCTATGGCGATCTCGACGACATCCTCGCAGGCGTGGACAAGGTCGAGAAGATGTTGCCGGTTGACGACAGCCGGCTGGGCCTGACCGGCTGGAGTTATGGCGGCTTCATGAGCATGTTCGCGCCAACCCGCACGAACCGCTTCAAGGCGGTGGTGGCCGGTGCGGGCCTGTCGGACTGGCAGAGCTATTACGGCCAGAACCAGATCGACCAGTGGATGATTCCGTTCTTCGGCGCATCGCTGTACGACGATCCCGCCGCGTACGCGAAAAGTTCGGCGATCAATTTCATCAAGCGCACCAGGACGCCGGCGTTGATCGTGGTGGGCGAACGCGACGAGGAATGCCCCGCGCCGCAATCGTTCGAATACTGGCACGCGCTGAAAACGCTGGGGGTGCCGACCACGCTGGTGGTGTACGCGAACGAGGGCCACCACATCGCGCAACCGAAGAATCAGGAAGACATCATGCGTCGATCGCTGGACTGGTTCGGCAAATACCTGACACCTGCCGGGACGCGCTGAAGCTGCGTCGGCGCCGATCTCCGGCAGGCTGTGGCGCACAGCCATCAAGGCCTGCCCGGGCGCATGGTGCGCCCTCTTCGCCGGCCTGCCACCTGCCCGCGCATTCAGGCGGCAGGCGGATCCTTCCGGCGGGTGCGGGATACACCCGTGAGGATGCCGAGGCCGAGGATCACCACCGCACCTACCACGATCCATTGCGTCGGCACGTGGGCGAGCCAGGCGCCGTAGCCGAGGCCGATGATCACGACGAGCGTGCCGACTAGATAAAGCGCGAACGACATGGGGGGCGCCTCCTGAGGGTGGATCACGCTATCGTCCAGTGTCACCGCGAAGATGGCGTGAACGTCGCTCAGAACAGTTCGCCCTGCGGGCTTGCCGACCGCGGCGCAAGGAAGCGGGACACGTCCAACTGCAGCGTGCGGGCGCGGGCGAACCCGCGTCTCCGAGCCGCCACTTCAAAACGCCGGCGCAGCAGTTCGGCGAACGGTCCCTGTCCGCGCATGCGGGTGCGAAAGTCGGAATCGTAATCGCGGCCGCCGTTCATCTGCTGCACCAGGCTCATCACGTGTTCGGCGCGTTGCGGCACGTGGATCGAAAGCCATTCGCGGAACAACGCCTTCAGTTCCCACGGCAGGCGCAGCACCGTGTAGCCGGCCATGCTGGCGCCGGCCTCGGCGGCACGTTCCAGCACCGCTTCCATGTCGCGGTCGTTCAGCGCCGGGATGATCGGCGCCACCAGCACGCCGGCCGGCACGCCCGCATCGGTCAACACATGGATCGCCTGCAGGCGGCGGTGGGGCGCCGACGCGCGCGGCTCCAGTTTCGATGCCAAGTGGTTGTCGAGTGAATTCACCGACACGAATACGCGTACCAGTTTCGCGCGCGCCATGGGCGCGAGCAGGTCGACGTCGCGTTCCACCAGCGCGTTTTTGGTGACGATGGTGCAAGGGTGCCGGCATTCGGCCAGCACTTCGAGCGCCGCGCGCGTCAGCCGCCATTTCTTCTCGATCGGCTGGTATGGATCGGTATTGCTGCCAATGTTGATGGGCTTGGGCACGTAACCCGGCTTCGACAACTCCGCGCGCAGCACCTCGGCGAGATTGGACTTGGCGCGGATCTTCGTTTCGAAATCCAGCCCCGGCGACAAGTTGAGGTAGCTGTGCGAGGGCCGCGCGAAACAATAGATGCATCCGTGCTCGCAGCCGCGATACGGGTTCATCGCCTGCTCGAAAACGATGTCGGGCGAATCATTGCGGGTGATCACGCTGCGTGCACGTTCTTCGGTGACCACCGTGCGGGGACGCGGCGCGGCCTCGTCCAGCAACGCGTCCTGCCAGCCGTCGTCTTCGGCGTGATGGCGCACGCTTTCGAAACGCCCCTCCGGGTTGGAGGCGGCGCCGCGACCCTTGATGCGCGCGGGCGGCATGGCTTGCATCCCGGCAGGATACGCCGCGCTGTCTCGACGCCTGCGACAGCCCGGCCCGCGGGGCGTCCGGCGATACGGCGGTCGTTCGCGCTGGTGTTCTCCTGCTCTATGACAAATTTGTGCGCATCAGCGCAAAAAGTTATGAGCACGAAAGGTGATTGAAAGGTTTGGCTGCTACACCTTTGGGGGTTGGGGAGTCACAGGGAGCTGAACAGGGGATGGAGGATTTGTTTCGGGGTGAAGTGCTGCAAGCGCAGCGCGGCCAATGGATGGGCGCAATCAACCTTGCGACCCCGCTCGCCTTCGTGTGGTGGGCGTTGCTGGCGGCGAGTCTCGCCGCGGCGATTGTCCTGTTCCTGATCTTCGGACACTACACGCGGCGCGCCGAGGTGACAGGGCAACTCCAGCCCAGCGCGGGCATGCTCACGCTGTCCGCCCAGACCACCGGAACCATCAACCGAGCGCTGGTGCACGAGGGCGAGCGGGTCGAGGCTGGCCAACCGCTGGTCGAAATCTCGGCCGATCTGGTCAGCGCCAGCATGGGTAATACCCACGCCGTGGTCAGCGCGCAGTTGCGCGCTCAGCAGGCCCAAGTCCGAACCACGCTCGCCAACCTCCAGCCACAAGCCAAGGAACAAACCAGGGATTTGCGCACCCGGATAGGGCTGCTACGAGCACAGGTGCGTCAGATCGGCGACCAACTGGCCTTGCAGCGCGAGCAGGCGGCGACCGCCACCAGCTTCGTCGCGAAAATCAAGCCCGTGCTCGAGAAGGGCGTGATTTCCATTGCGCAATTCAACGCGTATCAATCGCAGGCGCTGACCCAACAGGCCCAGGTCAAGACATTGGAACGCCAGCGGCTGGATGCCGACCAGCAGTTGAGTTCGCTGCAGGCGCAGTTGACACAGCTTCCATTGGACACGGCAGCCAAAGCCAATCAATTGCGCGGCCAATTGGCGCAACTCGCTGCACAGCTGGCCCAAAGCGAGGCCGCGGGCGGCACCGTACTGCGCGCCCCGCGCGGGGGCGTCATTTCGACATTGCTGGTGAAGCCCGGACAGAACGTCGCTTCAGGCCAGCCGCTGTTGTCCATCCTGCCGCATGGTTCCGAGCTGGAAGCGCAGTTGCTGGTGCCAAGCAACGCGATCGGCTTCGTGCACGACGGTACGCCAGTCGTACTGCGCTATCAGGCTTACCCATACCAGAAGTTCGGCCAACAGTACGGCCAAGTCGTGCAGATCTCGCGCAGCGCGCTCAGCCCCGCGGAGACCGCAACCCTGCTGGGCCAGAAGGTCACGACGCCGCTGTATCGGGTGCTGGTCTCGCTGGATCGCCAGACCATCAACGCCTACGGCAAGGCCGAGGCGCTGAAGCCCGGCATGGCCTTGAATGCGGACCTTTTGCTGGACCGTCGCACCCTGTGGCAGTGGGTGTTCGAGCCGCTGTATGGCCTGCGGCAACGACTCGCGGCCCACGGAGCGCATCACGGATGAGCGACGGCGCGGCCATCGACGGCGGTTTGCTCGGTGGCCTGCAATGGGGCTGGCGGCGCAAGCTTCCGGTCATCCTGCAAACCGAAGCCGCCGAATGCGGTCTTGCATCCCTGGCGATGATCGCGCGTTACCACGGCCACGACGTGGATCTGCCGTCGCTGCGCCGACGGCACTCGACCTCGCTGAAAGGCGCCAATCTCGCACGCGTGATGGAAATGGCAGGTCAACTTGGTTTCGAGACGCGACCGCTGCGCCTGGAATTGTGTGAGCTGCCAGAACTCAAGGCGCCCTGCATCCTGCATTGGGATTTGAACCACTTCGTGGTGCTGAAGCGGGCGACTGCCCATGGCGCAGTTGTTCACGACCCTGCACGCGGTGTGCTGAAACTCTCGAACGCCGAGATCTCGAAGCACTTTACCGGCGTGGCGCTGGAATGCGCGCCGCGTACCGACTTCAGGCCGATCAAGGCGCGCGAATCCATTTCGCTGCGCGCGCTCACCGGCAAGGTCAAAGGCCTGCCCGGCGCGCTCGCGCAAATCTTTGTGCTGGCATTGACGTTGGAAGTATTCGCATTGGTTGGGCCGTTCTACCTGCAGTGGGTACTGGACCAAGTGCTGGTCTCGGCGGACAAAAGCCTGTTGATGCTGCTGGGGATCGGCTTTCTTCTGGTTGCGGTGTTCCAGGCCGCGGTTTCAGCGGTGCGCGCATGGACCATCACCTGGCTGGGCGCGATGCTGAACGTGCAATGGGTCACCAACGTGTTCGCGCACCTCCTCAAGCTGCCGCTGGACTGGTACGAAAAGCGTCATGTGGGTGACGTGGTCTCACGCTTCGGCTCGATGCAGACGATACAGCAGACGCTGACCACCGGCTTCGTCGCCGCAATCCTGGACGGCATCATGGCCACGCTGACGCTGGTCGTGCTGGCGCTCTACAGCGTCAAACTGACATTGGTGGTGATCGCGGCATTCGCGCTGTACGCGACCCTGCGTTGGCTCACCTATCAGCCGCTGCGGCGCGCGCAGGAAGACCAGATCGTGTACGCCGCGCGCCAGCAAACGGAATTGCTGGAGGCCATCCGCGGCGCGCAGACGCTGAAGCTCTTCAATCAACAGCAGCCGCGCACCGCCCGCTACGCCAACGCCGTGGTCGAAACGGTCAATCGCAACGTTGCGATGCAGCGGCTCAACATCGCGTTCACCAGCGGCAACCAATTGGTTTTCGGCATCGCGAAGGTGGCTCTGATCTGGCTGGCCGCCGTGCTGGTGCTGGACGGCACCTTCACCGCGGGCATGCTGGTGGCGTTTGCGGCATACGCCGACCAGTTCGTCAGCCGTGCGGCCGATCTGATAGACAAAGGCATCCAGCTCCGCATGTTGCGCCTGCACGCCGAGCGCGTGGCAGACATTGCGCTGACCGCTCCCGAAAGGCATGTGGAATCGGCATGGGATGCGCCGCTGCCGGAAGTCCGAGATCGAGGTTCGCAACGTCAGCTTCCGCTATGCCGACGGGGAGCCTTGGATTCTCAAGCATTGCTCGCTCACGATTCCCGCTGGTGAATCGGTGGCCCTCGTCGGCCCGTCGGGTTGCGGCAAAACCACACTGGCCAAGATCGTCTTGGGCCTGTTAGCACCCGAGGAAGGCGAAGTTCTTTACGGCGGTATCGACATTCGCCGGCTGGGGCTCGGCCGTTATCGAAACCAGGTCGGCGCCGTCATGCAGGACGATCAACTGTTCGCTGGCTCCATCGCCGACAACATCGCTTGCTTCGATGCGGAATCGAGTCCACTTCGCATCGAAGCCGCCGCACGTTTGGCCGCTATCCACGACGACATTGCGAAGATGCCGATGGGCTACCA
>JAICIW010000114.1 GCA_025928735.1 Rhodanobacteraceae bacterium
GCAACCCAGGAAGCCGCGATGCGCCGACAGGGGAGATGGGTGCGGCGCCCTCAGAACACAATGGCGGCCGGTGTCGATCAGCCGGCCCTTGGCTTGCGCGTAGGAGCCCCACAGCAAAAATACCAGTCCTTCACGGTCGCGATTCAGCGCATCGATCACCCGATCCGTGAACCCTTCCCAACCCTTGCCCTGGTGTGCACCGGGACTGCCGGCCTGCACCGTCAGCACCGAGTTCAGCAGCAGCACGCCGCGCTCTGCCCAAGGCGTGAGGCAACCGTGGTCGGGCCGCGCGATGCCGAGATCGCTCTCGATTTCAGCAAAGATGTTCTGCAGCGACGGCGGCACCGGCACGCCCGGCTGGACCGAAAAACACAGGCCATGCGCCTGGCCCGGCCCGTGGTACGGGTCCTGCCCCAGGATCACGACCTTCACTGCACCGAAGGGCGTCGCATCCAGCGCGGCGAAGATGCGTGGCCCGGGGGGATAGATGCGCTTGCCCGCGTGTTTTTCGGCGCGCAGGAACTCGCTCAGTCGATGCATCTCGGGTCGATCGAAGTGATCGCCCACCCGTGCCTTCCATGAAGGATCGAGTTTCAGGCGCGTGCCGGTTGCGATCTGGTTTTGCTCAAGCATGGAGGCGCCAGCCAGGTTCAACCCGCCGGACATTGATGCCGGTCTGCCTGCGGGTCAAGACCCACTCTGGGCGCGCGACCGCTGCGCGACGCGCAACTGGAACAGGAGCTTCGTCATCAGCAAGCGTTCCTCGACGGGTTTTTCGACCAGGTCGTTGGCGCCGGCCTTCAAAAGCGCCGCCTGATTCATCGGGTTTTCGTCGCCGGTCATCACCAGCACGGGCAAGCGGCCTTTGCCGAGTTTCAGATCGATCCGGATCCACTCCAGCAAATCGCCCCCGGACATCTCGCCCTTCAGACTGACGTCGGTCAGCACCAGGTCCGGGCCGATTTCGCCCCGATCCTGCGCCGCAGCGAGGAATTCGACGGCCTCCTCGGCACTGCCCGACAGGTGCACCTCGAGGCCATAGCGTTCCAGCATTCGCCGCGTCGCCAGTGCGACCACGCGGCTGTCCTCGACGTACAGCACCTTGCCTTCGGCGCGTTCGACCGGCGCCACGTAACCACGGATGAAATCCGCGAGCGCCGCGTAACCCGCGGCCTTGTCGAAGTAATCGGTGATCGCGTCGTCGATCTCGCGCTTCTGCAGGCGTTCCTCCACGTCGCCCGAAACCGCGACGATCGGAATGTAGGCCTGTGAGGCGTTGTCGCGCACGTAATGGGCCAGCGTGGTGCCGTCCATGTCGGGCAGCCGCAACGCGGTCGTGACGAGGTCGACCACGCCTTCGTGCAGCGCCTGTTTGGCTTCGCGCCCACTGGCGCAGGCGATCACCGTCGCGCCCGGCAGATCCTTTTCCAACACCCGCGTAACCAGCGTGCGCGCCACCTTCGAGCCATCCACCACCATCACGCGCGGGTTGTCGCTGGCGATGTGACGAAGAACGTCGTTCATGCGGGGTCAGATTTACGTTTCGTGTCAGGCGACGCGCAGGGGCACAGGCCAAAAGCAAACCCGACCCTCTTCTTAGCTCTTGGTCCGCGCCAGGTGCCGACTGCTGGCGATCCACGCCCCCAGCCAGCCGAGTGCAACCGCGATGGCCAGCGCCACCCCGAGCGTAACCCAGGACAACCCCCCGAAGTGCAGGCGACCTGCGTAACTGGCGACCAGGTCACGCACCGGCGCCGCGAGCACGGCTTCCAGCACCAGCACCAGCAGGACGGCGACGATTCCCGCCGCAAGGCCGTACCACACGCCTTCATAAAGATAGGGCCGGCGCACGAACGCCGCGCTGGCGCCGATCAATCGCTGCACCGCGATTTCGTCACCGCGGCTGCGCAAATCCAGCCGCACCGTGTTGCCGATCACCAGCACCGCCGCCGCCCCCAGCAGCGCAGCCAGCAGCAGCGTCACGCGCCGCCCCAGCGCGATCAGCGCGTCCAGGCGTGCGCGCCATTGGCCGTTGTCCTGGACCAGGTCGACGTCCGGCAATGCACGCACCGCCGCCACCATGGATTCCACCTGCACGCGATCCGCGTCCGCGCGCGGCTCGACCAGCAACACGAACGGCAGCGGGTTGTCCGACAGCGATTTGATCGCATCGCCGAAGCCCTGCATCGCGGCCAATTCCGCGAGACCCTGTTGCGGGGTGCGCACCGTCACGCCCGCGACGTCCGCGCGCACGCGCAGCGTCGCGGCCAATTTGTCCGCGCCATCCGCAGCCACGCTGGATTTCAGGAACACGCTGACGGATTGCGAATCACCCAGCGCCGTCGCGAGATGCTGCAGATTGGTGAGCAACAGGTAGAACGCCAGCGGCAACGCGAGCGCGAGGCCCATCACCGCCACCGTGAGCGCGCTGCCGAGCGGTCGCCGTGCCAGTTGGCGCAGGCTGTCGCGCACGCACCACGCATGCTGGCGCCGCCACATCGCGACGCGCGAATGTCGCACCGGACTGCCCATGGCGACGCGCGCGCTCATGCCACTTGGCTCGCGGGAACGTCGTCGATCAAGTGCCCGTGGTCGAGCACCACCACCCGCTGTTTCATCCGTTTCAGCAGCGCGAGGTCGTGACTGGCGATCAGGATGGTGATGCCGGTCTGCCGGAGACCCACGAACAACTGCATGATTTCTTCCGACAGTTGCGGATCGAGATTGCCGGTGGGTTCGTCGGCGATGATCAGCGCAGGTCTTCCCACGATCGCGCGCGCGATCCCGACACGTTGCTGCTCACCGGTGGAAAGCCCGGCTGGCGCATCCTTGCCGCGTCCGGCCAATCCGACTTTCTCCAACGCGCCGCGCACGCGCTTGCCGCGGTCCTCGCGGGGGATGCCGGCAATCACCAGCGGCAGTGCGACGTTGTCGGCCACGCTGCGATCCATCAGCAGGCGATGATCCTGGAACACCATGCCGATGTCGCGGCGCAAGCGTGGAATGTCGCGATGTTTCAAGCGCGCGAGATTGCGGCCGTGCACTTCGATCGCGCCGCGGCTGGCACGCTCGATCAGCGCGATCAGTTTCAACAAGGTGGTCTTGCCCGCGCCCGAGTGGCCGGTGACGAACAACATTTCGCCCGCTTCGACCGTGAACGTCAGGTCGATCAGCGCCTCGCGGCCCTCGGGGTAGCGTTTGCTGACGGATTCGAAGCGGATCACGCGGAGACGGCAACCGGTAATGGGAAATCGGGACTCGCCAATCGGCCAGAGCCTAACAATATTTCGTCATTCCGGGGCGGCCGAAGACGAACCCTGAATCCATGTTCCAGACGCGCCTGAAAGCAACAACAAGGCAGCCGAACATACCGAATGCGAACGGCGCGGTGCGTCAGGCGTTGGCTGCGGGCGATGCAGCGTGGTCTTTCGGCTTGTGGCGACGGCGGCGCTTGTTGGTGACGGGCTTGCCGGCGCTGGCCGTCGAATTGTCCGCGTCCGTTTCCGGCTGATCGTGGTGCGTCGCCTGCGGCATCGCGCGCGGCGGCGGCGTCGCGAGCCAGGTCGGCTCGATCGCGCCGACCGGGATCTTCATTTCGATGTAGCGCTCGATGTCGGGCAGGTTCATCGCATACAGATCACACGCGAAGCTGATCGCGTCGCCCTCGGCGCCGAGCCGCGCGGTGCGGCCGATGCGGTGCACGTAATCCTCGCCGTCCTGCGGCAGGTCGTAATTGAACACGTGGGTGACATCCGGAATATGCAGCCCGCGCGCGGCGACGTCGGTAGCCACCAGCACGTCGGCCTCGCCCTTCTTGAAGCGTTCCAGCAATTTCTGGCGCTTGGCCTGCGGCACATCGCCCGACAGCGCGCCCACCCTGAAGCCTTGGCGGCGCAAGCGCTCGGTGACGCGCTCGGCAGCCGCGCGGGTGTTGACGAACACGATGCTGCGCTGCGGATTGCAGTGTTCCAGCAGGTTCAGCAGCAACGGGATCTTTTCTTCCTTGGCCGGAAAATACACTTGCTGGCGCACCCGGTCGGCGGTGACGTGCTCGGTCTCGACGCTCAGTTTTTCCGGCTGGTTCATGTGTTCGTAGGCAAGTTCCAGCACGCGGTATGAAAGCGTGGCCGAGAACAACATGCCCTGACGCTCCTCGCGCGGCGGCATTTTGCGCAGAAGATAACGCACGTCCTTGATGAAGCCGAGGTCGAACATGCGGTCGGCTTCGTCGATCACGGTAGCCTCGACGGCACGGAAGCTGAAGACGTGCTGCTTCAAGTAATCGATCAGGCGGCCGGGTGTGGCGATGATCACGTCGCAGCCATCACGCAATTGCTGGCGCTGCTTGTCGTAATCGACGCCGCCGTAGATCAGCGCGAAACGCAGGCCGGTGTGGCGGCCGATCGCCTGCGCATCCTTGTCGATCTGGATCGCGAGTTCGCGGGTCGGTGCGACGATCACCGCGCGCGGATCGTTGTCATGGCGACCCGAAATCGCGGGCTTGGTGAGCAGCCGGTTCATCACGGCGACCAAAAACGCGCAGGTCTTGCCGGTGCCGGTCTGGGCCTGCCCCGCCACGTCACGCCCTTCCAGCGCGACAGGCAAGGTCAACGCCTGGATTGGCGTGCAACGGGTGAAGCCGCAATCGGCAAGGCCGGCGGCGAGATGCGGATGCAGGTTGAATTGTTCGAAGAAGGTTTCGGTGAGGACTTGATCGGCCACGGAGTTTTTGCCAGGAAGTGTCTGCGCCACGGCTGGCGTTGTTCGCCAGGATGGCAGGTGAGGGAGCCGGCGCGATGCCGCCGCACGATTTGCGCGATGGAATCGCCGCGGACGCCGGAAATGCGCCGCAGGCGCCGGGAAACTCGCGGCGACGCCCATGTATCGAGTCGCACGCCGCTGCAAGTGATTGACTTGATTGTAGCAGCACGACGGCGATTGCCGCGCTTGCAATGGCCGCCCTTTCCCCCCATCTTGTCGTCTCCGTTACCGTTCCAGAACCCCCATGAGCGAAAACATCACCCACGTCAAAGACGCCGATTTCGAATCCCAAGTGCTGCAATCCGACACTCCGGTGCTGCTGGATTTCTGGGCGGAGTGGTGCGGGCCGTGCAAATCCATCGCGCCCATGCTGGACGACATCGCCAAGGAATACGCCGGCCGCTTGAAGGTGGTGAAGATCAACATCGACGAGAACCAGAAGACGCCGATGACCTACGGCATCCGCGGCATCCCCACGCTGATGGTGTTCAAGGCTGGCAAGGTGGAAGCCACCCAGATCGGCGCCGTGGGCAAGGGCCAGTTGACGCAGCTACTTGAAAAGGTTGTGTAGTTCCCACTCCCTGTACGCATTGGCTGGGGCTACCTCGGCCGAAGCGGCTTGTGTGGAAAGTCAGGCCATGGATGGCCGTTCTCGTGCCCATGACGCGAATTGCCGCTCTCCGCGTCAAGGCATGGGGAACCGCAATCACGGACGATTGCAAAAACTCGCCCCGCTTGTCGGCGGCCCTCTTACAGTGCTAGATTGACATCCGGCCGGTGGTGCTTGTGCCCGGCCCTCTTCCCTTTCGTACCCTCCCGCGCTTCGTGCGCCGATGAGGCTTATCCCGTGTCCGATACCGAAAACACCGTACAGGGCGAAGACGCCCGCGCGTCCGCCCCTGCTCCAGAATCCAATGGCTCCCCCGGCAATGAAGGCGGCGAGGGCCAGTCCCAACAACGCGGCGGAAACCGTCCCGACCGGGGCCGCCGTCGTCGCGGCCGCCATACGCGCGGCGGCAACGGCCAGGTCGCCAACGCCAACGGCCTGCCGGCCGATGTGTCGGGCGACGAAGCCGATGCCGGCGATCCGAAACGCCTCATCAACCTCACCGAGCTCAAGCAGAAAAACTCGGTGAAGTTGCTGGAAATGGCCGAGGAACTCGGCATCCAGGAAGGCGTCGCCCGCGCCCGCAAGCAGGACGTGATCTTCAACATCCTGCGCGCCCACGCCAAGTCCGGCGGCAGCATCTGGGCCGAGGGCGTGCTGGAAATCCTGCAGGATGGCTTCGGCTTCCTGCGCTCGCATGACGAGTCCTACCTCGCCGGCCCGGACGACATCTACGTGTCGCCTTCGCAAATTCGCCGCTTCAACCTTCGCACCGGCGACTACATCACCGGTCGCGTCCGGCATCCGAAAGAAGGCGAGCGCTACTTCGCGCTGCTGAAAGTCGACGACATCAACGGCGATCCGCCGGAAGCGTCCAAGAACAAATTGCTGTTCGAGAACCTGACGCCGCTGTTCCCGCGCAAGGCTTTTCATCTCGAGCGCGGCAACGGTTCCTCCGAAGACATCACCGGCCGCATCCTCGATTTGATCGCGCCGGTCGGCAAGGGCCAGCGCGGCCTCATCGTCAGCCAGCCGAAAGCCGGCAAGACCATGATGTTGCAGAACGTCGCGCAGGCAATCGTGCACAACCATCCCGATGTGCACCTCATCATCCTGCTGATCGACGAGCGTCCGGAAGAAGTCACCGAGATGCAGCGCGGCGTCAAGGCGGAAGTCGTGTCATCCACCTTCGATGAACCCGCGGTGCGCCACGTGCAGGTCGCCGAAATGGTGATCGAGCGCGCCAAGCGCCTCGTGGAACACAAGAAGGACGTGGTGATCCTGCTCGATTCCATCACCCGCCTCGCGCGCGCCTACAACACCGTGGTGCCGTCGTCGGGCAAGGTGCTGACCGGCGGCGTCGACGCCAATGCGCTGCAGCGCCCGAAGCGTTTCTTCGGTGCCGCGCGCAATGTCGAGGAAGGCGGCTCGCTCACCATTCTCGCGACCGCGCTGATCGATACCGGCTCCAAGATGGACGAGGTGATCTACGAGGAATTCAAGGGCACCGGCAACATGGAAGTGCACCTGGACCGCCGCATTTCGGAAAAGCGCGTGTACCCGTCCATCAACATCAACCGCTCGGGTACCCGCCGCGAAGAGCTGCTGATCCCGCCGGACATGCTGCAGAAGATCTGGATCCTCCGGAAGCTGTTGCACCCGATGGACGAACTGGCCGCGATGGAATTCATGCTCGACAAGATGAAGAACACCAAGACCAACGACGAGTTCTTCAA
>JAICIW010000081.1 GCA_025928735.1 Rhodanobacteraceae bacterium
CCGCGCGTTGATCGCGCGATGATCGTTTTTGTTGGCCGTGCTCCGCGCGGCTTTCTCTTTCGGCGCGCGAAACTGCGCACCCGGTGCTTGATCGGGCGCCGTGCCGCCTCCATCCTCATGGGAACGCCCGCATTCGCGGGTTTGAAGCACTGCGAACCCTGAATCCGACATGGCAACCGAAACCAACGAATCTTCCGTGACCGCCACCATCGAACTGCCGGTGCTGCCGCTGCGCGACGTGGTGGTGTATCCGCACATGGTGATCCCGCTTTTCGTAGGGCGCGAGAAATCGATGAAGGCGCTGGAGGCGGCAATGGAAGGCGATCGCCGCATCCTGCTGCTGGCGCAGAAACAACCCGAAACCGACGATCCGTCCGAAGCCGACCTGCACACGGTCGGCACCATCGGCAATCTGCTGCAGCTGGTGAAGCTGCCGGACGGCACCGTGAAGGTGCTGGTCGAAGGCCAGTCGCGCGCGCAGCTGCAAAGCTGCTTCGAGCGCGAGGGTATGTTGCGTGCCAATACGGTGTCGCTGCAGCCGCTGTTCGATCGCCCGACCGTGGAACTCGAAACCGCGGCGCGGATGCTGGTGAGCCTGTTCGAGCAACTGGTGCGCCAGAGCCGCAAGCTGCCGCCTGAAGTCCTGACCGGCTTGTCCGGCATCGACGATTTGTCGCGCCTGGCCGATTCGATCGCCGCGCATCTTTCCGTGCGCCTCGCCGACAAGCAGAAGGTGCTGGATACGCTGGCGGTCGGCGCGCGCACCGAAATGCTGATCGGTCTGGTCGAGAGCGAGCTGGACCTGCAGCAGGTCGAGAAGCGCATCCGCGGGCGCATCAAGACCCAGATGGAGAAGAGCCAGCGCGAGTACTACCTCAACGAACAGATGAAGGCGATCCAGAAGGAACTGGGCGACATCGAGGAGGGCGGCAACGAAATCGACGCGCTGGCCAGGAAGATCGACGGCGCCGGCATGCCGAAACCGGTGCTGGCCAAGGCCAAGGCCGAGTTCAACAAGCTGAAGCAGATGCCGCCGATGTCGGCCGAGGCCACGGTGGTACGCAATTACCTCGACTGGCTGACGGCCGTGCCGTGGAAGAAGCACAGCAAGGTCCGCAAGGATCTGCGGATCGCCGAGCAGGTGCTGGACGAGGATCACTACGGGCTGGAGAAGGTCAAGGAACGTATCCTCGAATACCTGGCCGTGCAGCAGCGCGTGAACAAGATCAAGGGCCCGATCCTGTGCCTGGTCGGGCCGCCGGGTGTCGGCAAGACCTCGCTGGGCCACTCAATCGCGCGCGCGACGAACCGCAAGTTCGTGCGCCAGAGCCTGGGCGGCGTGCGCGACGAGGCGGAAATTCGTGGCCATCGCCGCACCTACATCGGTTCGCTGCCGGGCCGGATCATCCAGAACATGGCCAAGGTCGGAACCAAGAACCCGATGTTCATGCTGGACGAAATCGACAAGATGGCGATGGACTTCCGCGGCGATCCTTCTGCGGCACTGCTGGAAGTGCTGGACCCGGAACAGAACCACGCCTTCAACGATCATTACCTCGAGGTCGATTTCGACCTGTCCGAGGTGATGTGGGTCGCGACGGCCAACTCCATGAACATCCCGGCGCCGCTGCTGGATCGCATGGAGGTGATCAGGATTCCCGGTTACACCGAAGACGAGAAGACTGCGATCGCCACCAAGTATCTGCTGCCCAAGCAAAAGAAGGCGGCCGGTTTGAAGGATGAAGAGCTTGCGGTCACGCAAGGCGCGCTGCGCGACATCATTCGCTACTACACCCGCGAATCGGGCGTGCGCAATCTGGAGCGCGAGCTGGCCAAGATCTGCCGCAAGGTGGTCAAGGAATTGACCATGAAAGAGGGCGGCAAGGCGCCCGCGAAGGAAAAGGAAGCCGTGCCCGGCAAGGCCAAGCCTGCCACGAAGAAGCGTGTACCGTCCGCGGTCAAGGTCGAACCGAAGAACCTCGACAAGTACCTCGGCGTGCGCCGCCACGACTTTGGCCGCAAGGAACAGGAGAACGAGGTCGGCCTGGTGACCGGGCTTGCGTGGACGTCGGTGGGCGGCGACCTGCTGAGCATCGAAGCCACCGTGGTGCCGGGCAAGGGCAAGCTCATCCTCACCGGACAGTTGGGCGACGTGATGAAGGAATCGATCCAGGCGGCGCAATCGGTAGTGCGCGCGCGCAGCCAGCGGCTCGGCATCGAGCAGGACTTCCACGACAAGTACGATATCCACGTGCACGTGCCGGAGGGGGCGACGCCCAAGGACGGGCCGAGTGCGGGCATCGCCATGTGCACGGCATTGGTATCCGCGCTGACGAAGAATCCGGTACGCGCGGAAATCGCGATGACCGGCGAAATCACGCTGCGCGGGCGGGTGTTGCCGATCGGCGGCTTGAAGGAGAAACTGCTGGCGGCGCATCGCGGCGGGATCACCACGGTGATCATCCCGGAAGAGAACAAGAAGGATCTCGCCGAGATTCCGAAGAACATCACTGAAGCGTTGACGATCCATCCCGTACGCTGGATCGACCAGGTGCTGGACATCGCGCTGGAGCATCCGCTGACGCCGCTTCCCGCGGAAGTGGCGACGCCCGAGGTGAAAGAGCTTCCAGTCGAGACCACGCACGAGTCGGCCGACGACAACGCGGCCAAGCGCACGCACTGAGATCACGCGGATGAACCGGCGGCACGCGCCCTGCATGGCGCGTGCCGCCGGCACTTGCGTTTTTGCGTGGCCCATGATGGCGACGAACACGGGTTGCATTCGAACGGTCGATGCGCTGAAATTCAAGCCCTGCCTTTATTGCGGGCCTTGTGGGGCGCTGGTATAAAGGCCGGGCCGTGCGACGCAGACGCTCATGCCGCGCATCGATACGGGAATCGCAACACGACCGGACAGACGTGATCTTGGCGACACAGGGAAAACGTCCTTCCACCGAACAATCCACGGGCTGCTCGAAACCCAAGAGGGAGTCTCCATGAACAAAGCTGAGTTGATCAACGCAATCGCCGATCACGCCGATCTGTCCAAGGCCGATGCAGGCCGTGCACTCGACGCCGTCACCGACCAGATCAAGCGCGCACTGAAGAAGGGCGACGACGTGTCGCTGGTCGGGTTCGGTACCTTCGTGGTACGCAAGCGCGCCGCGCGTACCGGTCGCAATCCGCGCACCGGCGCCACCATCAAGATCAAGGCGTCGAAGGTGCCGGCGTTCAAGGCTGGCAAGGCGCTGAAGGACGCGCTGAACTGAGGCTCCCGGTGCGACCGGCACTGCCGGTCGCACACGGATTTGGCGGCCGACGCACACTGCGTCGGCCGCAGCTTTTCGGGGGCGGGATTTTTGCGACGGGGTGCGGCGGGATGCCCGGCCTCGAACGCGTTACATTCCAATCTTGCGGGAATTGCGGCACGGATGTGCGTTGAACTTCAATCTCGATCGAAATGCGACACATGGATGTGGCGCGCGCGGAAGCCGCTTTGCGGCTGACGCGGAAAACGTGGCGCGGCTTGGCCGCGACCGTTTTCGTGAGGGCCGTGGCAGGATGCCCGGTCCCGAACAACAACACGGGCGCTTAGCTCAGCGGTAGAGCGTCTCCTTTACACGGAGAGGGTCGGGGGTTCGAAACCCTCAGCGCCCACCATCATCATCGCGGCGCGGCGAGCGCCGCCTTGCCCTACAATACCCGGCTGATTGGGCCATCGTCACGGCGGAAACCATGCTGCAAGCCATTCGCAACCTGTTCAAGAGCTGGATCGTCATCGCGATATTCGGCGTGCTGGTGGTCGTCGCATTCCTGTTCTTCGGCATCGAAGGTTATTTCAGCCAGAGCAACGCGACGTGGGTGGCCAAGGTCGACGGTCACGAAATCTCGCAGCAGGACTTCACCACTGCCTTGAACAATGCCCGCCAGCAGCAGTTGAACCAGCCCGGCAATACCATGGACCCGTCCGAATTCGAGAAGCCGGCGTTCAAGGAAGACGTGCTGAAGCGGGTGATCAATCGGCAGTTGCTGATCAACGCGAATGACGAGTACGGCGTCAAGGTGCCCGACGCCTTGGTGCGTGACCAGATTGCGTCGTACCCCGTCTTTCAGGTCAACGGCAAGTTCGATTCGTCGACGTACCTCGCTTGGCTCGCGCAGCAGGGCAAGACCGTGCAGCAGTTCCAGGACGAAATTCGTTCCGATCTCGCCACCCAGCAGGTGCCGCAGGCCATCGTTGCCACTGCCTTCGCCACCAAGGCCGAGGCTGAAGCTTTCCTGCGCCTGCAACTGCAGACGCGCGATTTCAGTTACATCGAATTGACGCCGCCCGCGCCGACCGAACAGGAGCAACAGGTCACCGACGCGCAGATCGCGGATTACTACAAGCAGCACCGATCGGACTTCATGACCCCCGAAGAAGTGTCGGTGAACTACATCGATCTCGACGCGGCCACCATGAAAGTCGTGCCCGACCTGAGCGACAAGGCTTTGCAGGCGCGCTACGACAAGGAGAAATCACGCTTCGTCAGTCCGTCGCAGTGGAAGGTTTCGCACATCCTTATCAAGCTGCCGGCCAAACCGACCGACGCCGAGAAGCAGGCGGCGCTGGCCAAGGCGCAAAAAGTCGACGCGCTCGCCAAGGCTCCCGCCGCGGATTTCGCCAAGCTCGCCGAAGCGTATTCCGATGATTTGGGTTCCAAGCGCCAGGGCGGCGATCTTGGCTGGTTGTCGAAAGGCGATGCGGGTCCCGAGTTCCAGGCCGCGCTCGACAAAATGAAGAAGGGCGAGATTTCCGATCCGGTACTGACCTCGGACGGTTACCACATCATCGATGTGCGCGACATGCGCGAGGGCCACACCGAAATTTTCGCGCAGGTGCGCGATCAGTTGGTGCAGGAGGCGACCAAGGATGCGCGCCAGGACAACTATCGCGATATCGGCAGCAAACTCACCGACATGATCTACAACGACCCGACGTCATTGAAGCCGGCGGCGGAAAAACTTGGGCTGACCATCCAGACCACGCCGCTGTTCGACCGCAGTGGCGCCAAGACCGGGTTGGCTGCCGATCCCAAGGTGGTGAAAGCGGCGTTCTCCGATCTGGTACTGGTGCAGAACAATACGTCGGATCCGATCGACCTTGGCAATGACCACATGGTCGTGATCCACGTCGCCAAGCACGTGCCGGCGGCGGTCAAGCCGCTGGCGGAAGTGAGCGACACCATCAAGCAGGCCGTGGTCCAGCAGCGCGTGGGCGCGTCCGCCAAAAAAATCGCCGATGCGGCATTCGCCAAACTGCAGGGCGGCGAGAAGCTGGATGCGCTGGCGCAAGCTGCGGGCCAGGCCGTGCAGCAGAAGACCGGCGTGATGCGCAATGCCACCGATCTCGATCCGGATCTGTTGAAAGCCGTGTTCGAGATGGCCCAACCCGCCAAGGGCGCCGATACGCGCGCGCTGGTGCCGATGGAAAAAGGCCGCTACGCGCTGGTGGTGCTGGGTGTGGTCAAGCCCGGCGACTCATCCAAGGTGCCCGCCGAAGCGCAGGGTTTCCTGCGTGAGCAAATGGCGCGCGCCTACGGCGCTGCCGATATCGAGGCGTTCCTGGACGTGCTGCGAAGCAGGGCCAAGATCGAAACGGCACCGCAGAGGCTCTGACGTTCGGTCGAGGTGCACGCTGCGGTGAGCCGCCGCCAGTCGCGAGCGCATTCGTCGTTCGCGGCTTCACCATCGACGCACGTCACCGCGCGGGAATTCGCAGCGGTTGATTGATGGTCGGACCCGCCCCCACGAACGCTGGCGAACCGCGATGCGATCGAAACCGCCAGGCTCTGCAGGCGACTCCCGCTGCGCTACATCACACGACCGGGGCGCAAGGTCCCCGGTCGCGTGACGATTTCCGTCAGAGATACTTCACCACGATTTCGCTGCGGTTCCCCGCGCTGTCCAGCGGCTGGATGCTGACCACGCGCGGCGGATCGTCGAATCGTCCGATTTGCGCGGCGGCAGGCGCCGTGGATCGGATGGAAGGCTGGGTGACCACCGGCACGGTGGCGGCGGTCGGGGTTGCGACGGCGCCACCGAACGTGACGTGTCCCCCGGCAACTGCAAACGCAATCAGAAACGGCACGGGTGCCATTTGCCCCTCCCTCCTTGGGATATCGACAATGGTTCCCTCCCACACGCGCCCTTTGTACAAGGCGCGACGCATTGCAGTCTGGACGTCCGTCACACTCCTGGCAGCGCAAGCTTTGTTCACATTTGGATGGCGCGGCTCGATAGCTGCGCGAGTGCGAGCCCGGCCATTGCGGGCAAGCCGGGGCAGGCGCTGCACACGCGATTCGGCCGCCCGCGGCGACCCGAACGAGTATCGCGATCACTGTGGATGCTGCTGCGAATCGCCTGCGCCAGTCACCAGCCCATGTAGTGGCCGCCATTGATCGCGAGGTTCGCGCCGGTGACCCACGCGGCCTTCTCGTCGAGGAAGAACGCGACGGCGTAGGCGATTTCATCCGGCTCCCCCAGCCGCCCGACCGGAATCTGCGCGACGATCTTGGCGCGGACATCTTCGGGTACCGCCATCACCATGTCGGTGCCGATATAGCCAGGCGACACGGTGTTGACGGTAATGCCGAATTTCGCATTCTCCTGCGCCAGCGAAATGGTGAAGCCGTGCATGCCGGCCTTGGACGCGGCGTAGTTGGCCTGTCCGTATTGGCCCTTCTGGCCGTTGATGGAGCTGATCTGGACGATGCGCCCCCACTTGCGCGCGCGCATGCCCTCGATCACCGGGCGCGTGACGTTGAAGCAGCCATTCAAGTTGGTGTTCACCACGTCCATCCACTGCTGGTAGGACATCTTGTGGAAGGTGGTGTCGCGGGTGATGCCGGCGTTGTTGACCAGGATGTCGATGGGACCGGCCTGTTCCTCGATGGCACGCACCATCTGCTCGCACGATTCCGGGTCGGCAATGTCGCCCTTCACCGTGAGTACGTCGATGCCTTCGCCGGCCAGCCTGTCGCGCCAGGTCCTGGTTTTTTCCTCGTTGCGATAGTTGGTCGCGACCTTGTGACCCATCTTCGCCAACCGATGGACGATCGCGGTACCGATGCCGCCGGTACCCCCCGTTACCAGTGCCACGCGTGCGCTCATGACGCCTCCTTCGGGTGATGGTGCAGTCATCCTAACGCTTCGCTGCCGGCGTCCGGTAGGGCAGGCTGCAATCCGCCGGCCTTGACGCGTCAAGACTTGCCTCACTCCGCGACGCGCGCCGTCAGACTCCGCAATCGGTCAAGGTCGAATTGCTCCGCGGCGGCGTGCAACATCGCCGCCGGGTCGGCGGCTTCCCTAATGTCCTGGGCGAGAAAGCGAAGCGCGCGCGCCAGCGTCGTGCGCGCTTCGCACAAGTCCACGGGTGGCGCATCGCTGGATTTCGAGAGCTTGCGGCCTTCCACATCAAGCGCCAGCGGCAGATGCAAATAGGCGGGTGTTGGAAGCCCGAGCAGACGCTGCAGCAGGATCTGGCGCGCGGTGGAGTCGAGCAGGTCACAGCCGCGCACGACTTCGCTGATCCGCTGGTGCGCATCGTCCACCACGCAGGCGAGCTGATAGCTCCACAATCCGTCGGCGCGCTTCAGCACGAAGTCGCCGACCGCCTCGCGCACGTTCTGCACCTGCGGGCCCTGCAAGCCGTCCTCGAAGGCGATGACGTGATCGGGCGCGCGCAATCGCCATGCCGGCCCGCGGTCGTCGCGGGGCGGAATGATGCAGCGGCCGTCGCGGTGGAGGGCGCCCGCGTTTTCGAGGTCGACGCGGCTGCACCAGCACGGGAAGGCATGACCTTTCACACGCAAGGCTTGCAGCGCCTCCGCATAGGCTGCATTGCGTTGCGACTGGAACAGTGGTGGTTGGTCCGGAATCAGTCCAATTTGTTCCAGCGTGGCCAGGATCGAGCGCGTGGAACCGGCCACTTCGCGCGGCGGGTCGATGTCCTCGATCCGCAGCAGCCACTGGCCGCGTTGCCCCCTCGCGCGCAGCCAGCTCGCCAGCGCCGCCACCAGCGAGCCGAAATGCAGTTCGCCGGTGGGCGAGGGCGCGAATCTTCCG
>JAICIW010000027.1 GCA_025928735.1 Rhodanobacteraceae bacterium
AAAACACATCGATGTCGGCGAGCTTGCCGGGCGTCAGCGAGCCCAGTTCGTGTTCCTGGAACATCGCGTAGGCGTTGTTCCAGGTGTAGGACTTCAGTTCCTGCATCGGGGTCTTGGCCTCGGCCGGGAAGAACGTCTTCTTGCCGTGGTCGTAGGCGCGGGTGACACCGCAGTAGAACACCGGGATCGGGTTGGTGTCCTCGACCGGCGTATCGGTGCCGTCCAGCACGATCGCGCCGCTGTCGATCAGCTTCTTCCACACGTACGCGCCCTCTTTCGCGCGCTGCTCGCCGAGCCGCGGCACCACCATGGGTGCGTCCGAACAGGTATGGATGGACTGCATCGACGCGATCACGCCCATCGCGGCGAAGCGCGGGATGTCGGCGGGATTCAGATGCTGCGCATGCTCGATACGGAAGCGCAACGCGTGTGCCGCCGGGTCTTCCTCGAAGATCTTCTGGTACATGTCCAGCACTTCGCGATTGGCGCGGTCGCCGATCGCGTGGATGGAAACCTGGAACCCATCGCGCGCGGCGATGCGGGCAATCTGCGCGAGATCAGCCATCGGCGTGACGTTCTTGCCGGTGATGTTCGGGGCATCGCTGTAGGGTTTGAGGAACCACGCGCTGCGCGTGCCCAGCGCACCATCGGAAACATCCTCGCCCACGCCACGCACCGTGAAATGATTGTCGGCATAACCGATGGTTTTGTACTTCGCGAGGTTCTTGTCGAGCTTGGCGACATCCAGCACACCTACGTTGACGTAAAGGCGCAGCGGGAAGCTTCCATCGGCGACGCCTTTCGCAACTTGCTGCTTCAGCCAGTCGATGGTTTCAAAACTTTCGCCCTGGTCGACGAAACTGGTGATGCCCTTGCTGATTTCGTTCTGCACCGCGAGCTGCAGCGCCTTCTCGCGACGCGCATCTTGTTCGGCCGGCGGCAATTCCTTGAGGTATTTCTGGTACGCGGCATACACCGGGTCGGCTGCGGTGTCTTTCAGCATCCCGATCGCATGGCCCTGTGCATCGCGCACGATGGTGCCGCCTACGGGGTCCGGCGTCTTGTCGTTGATGCCCGCGAGTTTCAGCGCCAGCGCATTGGCGTACAAGCCGTGGAAGCTCGCGGTGTTCAGCAACACCGGGTTGTTCGGCGATGCGGCATTCAAACTCGCCGGCAGCGGCAGGCCATCCAGGTTCGGTTGCGGCGCGCGATCCCATTTGCTCTCCAGCCAACCGAAGCCCACGATCCATTCGCCGGGCCTGGCCTTGGCCACGGCGGTTTTCACCATCGCGACCACGCCGTCCCAGTTCTTCGCCTTGCCGACGTTGATCTGCATCAGCGATTCGCCGGTGTCCAGCAAATGGCCGTGGCCCTCGATGAAACCCGGCGTCACGAACGCGCCGTGCAGGTCCATCACCTTCGTCTGCTTGCCGATGTAATGCGAAATCGATTCGTCGCCGCCGACCGCGAGGATCTTGCCGTCGCGGATCGCGAGCGCCTGCGCTTCGGGCTGCAGCGGATCGAGCGTCGCGATGGTGGCATCTCGCAACACCAGGTCGGCCGGCTGCAAGGCGGGCGGGAACCCCGCGACCGGCGGCGCACTGGATGCGAACGCGCTTGCCACGAAGGCAAGCGCGATGCACGGAAACAACCCTCGGATCGACTTCATGGCACGCTCCCTATTCCGGAACCGCACGGCCGTGCGGACCCGTCAACATACAGCGCTTACCAGCTGTACGTGATCCTGCCGTAGATATACGCGCCGCTGAATCCGAATGGCGAGAGCTGCGAATACGGGAATACGCCATTGGTGTTCTGGCCCACACGCACCCGGTCCGGATAGTTGTTCAACACGTTGTTGCCGCCCAGCGTGAAGGTCCACTTGTCCATGAAGTAACTGCCGTTGAGGTCGAGAATCCATTCCGGCGAATAGACCTGGTCGAAGATGTAACTGGTCGAGCTGTAACTGGTGACGCTGCCGTAGCGCGTCAGCGTGGCGCCGACTTCCCAGTTGCCGACGTCATAACGCTCGTCGAGGATCAGCTTGCTGCGCGGCGCGGCGTCGGCCATCAGCCCCTTGATCGCGTTGCGATTGAGGCGCTGGAAATTGACGCCCAGCGAATCGAGGATCGCGGGATTCGGCTCGACCTTGGTGACCTTGTTCTTGTGGTAGTCGGCGCTGATCGTGGTATTGAGCGTCCCGGCATTGCCAAGGTCGGCGCGGTAAGTGGTGACGATATCGATGCCCTGCGAGCGCACCGTGCCCGCGTTGGTGAAATAGTTGAAACCACTGTAGCCTGGGGCCGTGACGCCATGGCTCGCGAGATAGCTCAGCACCTCAGGCGTGGTCAGCGGAATGGTGCTGGACAGTGCGATGCGGTTGTCGACGACGACCTGGTACATGTCGAGGGTGGCGGTGAAGGCGTTGTTCGGCGTCCACACCGCGCCGATGGTGTAGTTCTTGGCCTTCTCCGGCTTCAGCGGTTCACCGCCCAGCAGGCGCGCAAGCGGCATGGTCGAGGGCACGATGCCGCGCAGGTAGATGCCTTCCGGCAAGCCGAGGTTGTTGCCGGCGCCGAATGAGGTCGAGGAGGTTTCGAAATAATGTTCCTGCCCCAGCGTCGGCGCGCGGAAGCCGGTGGACACGGTGCCGCGAATCGCGAATGCCTGCGAAAATTGATAGCGGCCGGACAACGCATACGAAGTGTTGCTGCCGAAATCCGAATAGTTCGAATGGCGCGCCGCCAACGACATGTCGAAGTTGTCGGTGAGGTTCGATTCGAGCTGCACGTACTCGGCGAGACTGTGGCGCGAAACCGAAATGGCATCCGACGGCGACCAGCCGGCAAAGCCCTGCGCACCACCGGTCGCGTCGTTGTGGGTCGTGCTGATGTAGTAGGAACCCAGGTCACCCGCCGCGACGCTGTAGCTCTGGCGCAGCCATTGCGTGCCGAACGCGACGTTCAGCGGATGCGACAGCCAACTCACGTCCAGCGGCTTGGAAACGTCGACGTCGAACGTCTGCTGCTTGGCGCGCAGGATGCCGTCGTGGAACTCGGTCGGGCTGGTGCCGAAATCCGCCAGCATCGCGAAGTTGGTGGTGTTTTCCGTCGCGTAGGAAACGCGGTTGCCACCGGTATTCGCGCTGACATCCCAATTCCAGCCGTCGAGCACGCCGCGCAACCCGGCGACCAGCGCACTGTCGGTCGATACACCGCGTTCGTGCGGAAGGAACCCGTTCGGGAATGGACTGATGGCCAGCCACGGACTTTTCGGATATGGCGTATTCAGGCCATAACGGTAGAAATCGTACGGCGTGCCCTCGCGCCGGCCGAAATGCCCGTACGCATAGAACTGTATGTTGGGCGTGATGTCGTATTGCCCATTGATCAGCGCGTTGGAATCCTTGAACGGCACCACGCCGGTGTGGAACAGCGTGCCGTACTGCGCGAGCCCGGGCCTGACATCCGGTTCGGCACGATTGGTTTCATCCTGGTTGCCGTCCTCGAGGCTGAACCGCATCCAGCCCTTGTCGCCGAGCGACACGCCGAAGTTGCCAGCCCCACGCCAGGTCCTGCCATCGCCTGCGGCGTACTGCCCGACGGTGGCGGTGACGTTCCCGCCTTGCGCGCCCTTTTTCAGGATCACGTTGATGACGCCCGCGATCGCGTCGGAACCGTACTGGGCCGAAGCGCCGTCGCGCAGCACTTCGATGTGATCGACCGCGGACAGCGGAATCGTGTTGAGGTCGTAACCCTGGGAACCGACGCCGATGTTGGCGAGGGTCATCACCAGCGCGCCCGGATGCCAGCGCTTGCCGTCCACCAGCACCAGCACTTCATCGGGCGGCATGCTGCGCAACTGGAACGGACGCTGGAATGCTTCGAGGTCCGAAGCCGGCGACATCGGGAAGTTCAGCGAGGGGATCGCGCGCGACAGCGCCGTGCCGAAATCGAACGCGCCGGTCTGCCTGAGTGCGTCACCGGAGACCACGTCGACCGGCTGCAGCGAATCCTTGAGCGTGCGGCCAAGCACGCGCGTGCCCGTCACCACCACGGTGGACAGGGTCGCGGGCCGCCGGGACTTGTTCGGGGATTGCGTGGATGACTGCTGATCCGTGCCGCTTGTCGCTTGCGTGGCCTGGGCCGCGGCGGTGCCCGCCAGCGCGAGCATCACCGATGCCGCCAGCAGGGTCGGAACAACTCGTTTGGAACGCCTGTTCATCGCACTCTCTCCGCGCTTTTGCTCGCCGCAGGATTGCAGCGAGCGAAGTTGTGTTGGTGAAATTACAAGAATCCCCATTTGCAGCGCGAGCGTAACCACAAACGCCTCCGCGTCGCCAATGAAAAAAAGGATACATGGCATAACTGCATGTTGTGGAGGCGACCGCCGCGGCGGATCGCGCGTCGCTCATTGTGCAAGCATCCGCTGTGCGAGCTGCCGCACCAGATCAAGAAATCGCTTCTGCACCGGATTCAAGGGGCTGTCGGGGCGAAACATTGCATACAACACCACGTCGAGGTGCGGTTTCAGCGGACGCATCTGCACGTTGTGCGCATCGCCCGCGCGGGCCGTGAACGGATCGACCAGCGCCAAGCCCTCGCCCTTGGCCACCAGCGAATGCGCCAACTGGTAGGTCTGCACCGACACCAGTCTTTGCGGCGCCGGTTCCACCTGCGCCAGATGACTTTGCAGCATGTTGCCGAGCGCGTCGCGCACCATGATGCCGATCATGGGCTGGCTGGCCAGCGCGCCGATCGGCAGCGGCCGCGACAGCTCCGATTCCGGCCACCAGCCCGGCGGCGCAATCACCATCACCCGTCCCCGGCACAATGCCTTCTGCCGCAGGGTCTGGTGTCCGATGTCCTGCAGGGTCAACCCGATGTCGGTGTCGCGCAGCGTCAGCGACTGGCACATTTCCACGGAATGTTGCGTCGACAGTTCCACGATGGTGCGGGGGAAGGTCTTGCGCAGCAGCGCGGTGGCCTCGGGCAGCAGCCCCATCGCCAGCGTCGGCGTGCACGTCACGCGCAACGGACTGCTTTCCGGCTGGCTCATGTTGGTGGTGAGCCGCTGCAGGTCGTGCACATCCTGGATGATCTTTTCGATGCGGTCGCGCAGCAGCAACGCCTGCTGCGTCGGCTGCAGGCGCCCGCGCACGCGGCTGAAAAGCTCGAAGCCCAGCTGGTCCTCGGCGTGCTGCAGCGCCTTGCTGGCCGCCGGCTGCGAAATGTTCAAAAGCTTCGCCGCGCCGGTCAGGCTGCCGGTGGTGAGCACCGCATGGAACAGTTCGATGTAACGCAGACGCATGTCGAGTCACCCCTTCCCGGACGGATCGTTGCCCGTCCGTTGTCACGCCCACCGGTGCCGCGCCGACGGCGCCGGGACGCTGTGGGCGGATCATCGCACGTAACCGCCGCGAACACCCGGGCCGAAAGTATGGGCGGCCGGTACACTCCCGGACACCATTGCACTTCGCGCCAACAACGGATCAACCATGCCTGCGCGTCTCGCCACCGTCGCCATCCTGCTGCTGGCCTGCATGCCGGCCCATGCCGAACACAAGAACCTCCGCGATTACGGCATCCGGATCGGCGTGCTGCAACCGGGCACGTGGAATGCGATCACCGACGTGCCGGGCGTGCTGGTCGGGCAGAAGACCTTGGTGCATGGCGACGACGTGCGCACCGGCGTGACGGCCATCCTGCCCTACGCCGGCAACGTCTTCCAGAACAAGGTGCCTGCCGCGGTGTACGTCGGCAATGGTTTCGGCAAGTTGACCGGCACCACGCAGATCGCCGAACTCGGCAACATTGAAACGCCGATCGTGCTGACCAACACGCTCAGCGTGCCGACCGCCGCCGATGCATTGATCGACTACACCTTTTCCTTTCCGGAAAACGCCGAGGTGCTGTCGGTGAACCCCGTGGTCGGTGAAACCAACGACGGCTGGTTGAACGACATCCGCGGCCGCCACGTCACGAAACAGGACGTGCTGGACGCGATCCATGCGGCGAAAACCGGTCGGGTCGCACAGGGCGACGTCGGCGCCGGCACCGGCACGGTCGCGTTCGGCTTCAAGGGCGGCATCGGCACCGCGTCGCGCAAACTGCCGGCCTCGCTCGGCGGTTACACCGTGGGTGTGCTGGTGCAGACGAACTTCGGCGGCGTGCTCGACATCGATGGCGTGCCGGTCGGCAAGCTGCTGCACAAGTATTACCTCAGCGACAAGTTGAACGATTCGCCGGACGGTTCCTGCATGATCGTGGTGGCGACGGACGCCCCGCTGGGTTCGCGCAACCTCGAACGGCTCGCGAAACGGGCGATCCTGGGCTTGGGCAAAACCGGCGGCATCGAGTCGAACGGCAGCGGGGATTACGCGATCGCGTTCTCGACCGACAGGGATTCGCGGGTCGCGTACGAATCCGATGCCCCGCTGCAACACGTCACCGTGGTCCGCAACGATGACATGTCGCCGCTGTTCATGGCCGCGATCGAAGCGACCGAGGAAGCCATCCTCAACTCGCTGTTCCATGCCGAAACGACGACCGGCCGCGATCATCACCGGATCGAAGCGCTTCCCGTCGACAAGGTGTTGCAGATCATGCGCCAGCGCGGCCACGACATCGTCGATCCCGCAGCGCGCGGCGACCGCGCCGGGTAGCGGCAGGTACTCGCCCTGCTCGACCGGGGCGGCGCCCTGGCGAGCGCGCCACTCACAACTCCCAGTTATGCCAAGTGCCGGTCTTTTCATTGGTCGGCGGCGTGCGCCCACGAGTAATCTCCTGCAGGCACTGTTGTTGGCGCACATCCGAAGGAAGGATTGCATGTCTGACCATGGCGAAGTGGCTGGCGACGGCCAGTGGGGTCCGCCTTATCTCTTGTATCTGGGCCAAGCCACCGACGATCTGGCCATCAAGACGGCCAGGGGTCTGGCGTTCTGGCGCCCCGAATGGTGCGTGGGCCAGCATCGGCATCTCGATTGCCGGTACACGCTGGGCTTGCCCGACATGAGTTTCGAGCAGGCGCATGAGGCAGGCGCCAACACCATGGTGATCGGCACCGCGAACGCCGGCGGCGTGATGGCGCCCGAGACCGTGGCCGATATCGTCGAAGCGCTCAATGCGGGCCTCAACGTGATTGCCGGCCTGCACCAGAAACTGCGCGACAACCCCTACATCGTGGCCGCGGCGCGACGCAACGGCCGCGTGCTGTACGACGCGCGCGATTTCACCCGCAACATCCCGGTCGGCAACGGCCGTAAACGCGCGGGCCGCCGGCTGCTGACCGTCGGCACCGACTGTTCGGTAGGCAAGATGTACACCACGCTCGCGCTCGAGCGCAGCATGCACAAGCGCGGTTTGACCGCGGATTTCCGCGCCACCGGCCAGACCGGCATCTTCGTGGCGGGCGGCGGCATTCCCGTGGATTCGGTGATCGCGGATTTCATTTCCGGCGCGGCCGAGTGGATTTCGCCCGCGCGCGAAGACGGCGGCTGGGATCTGATCGAAGGGCAAGGTTCGTTGTTCCATCCCTCCTATGCCGGCGTATCACTGGGCTTGCTGCACGGCTCGCAACCCGACGCGCTGGTGCTGTGCCACGAGCCCACCCGCCGGCACATGCGCGGGTTGCCGGACTCGCCGGTTCCCGACCTCAAGCGTTGCCTCGACGCGAACATCGAGGCCGCACGCCTGACCAATCCCGCGGTCAAGGCCGTCGGCATCGCTCTCAATACTTCCAATCTCTCCGAGCACGAAGCGCAGGCAATGTGCCGCGAAATCAGCGGCCGGCTGCAGCTTCCCTGCGAAGACCCGGTCACGATGGGCGTGGAAGGCATCGTCGACAGCCTGCTTGCATGCTGCGCGAACTGATCATCCGGCACCGCAGCCTGCCGCTGCACTCGCCGTTTCGCATTTCGCGCGGTGTCAAGCATGCCGCCGACGTGATCGTCATCGAGATCAGCCAAGGCAACTGCACCGGGCGTGGCGAATCCGTGCCGTACGCGCGCTACGGCGAATCCGTGGCCTCGGTGCTCGATGAAATGGAGGCGCTGCGCAAGGAACTTTGCGCCGGAATGGGTCGCGACGAATTGCAGGCGCGGCTGCATCCAGGTGCAGCCCGCAATGCCATCGACGCCGCGTTGTGGGATCTCGAATCGAAACTCACTGGCGTGCCCGTCTGGGCGCGATTGGCGAGGGCGCCGCGCGCGCTGGTCGTCACCGCCCTCACCGTCAGTCTCGATACACCGGACGCGATGGAACAGGCCGCCTCGCGGATCGCGGATGCCAGGCTCATCAAGGTCAAGCTCGATGCCGACGATCCCGCTTCGCGCATCGAAGCGGTGCGGCGCGCAGCGCCGTCCGCGCAGCTCATCGTCGATCCCAACGAAAGCTGGACCCTCGACATCCTGCACGACACGCTGCCCGCGCTCGAACGCGCCGGCGTGGATCTGATCGAACAGCCGTTGCCGGCGATCGGCGATGCCGATCTCGCGGGGTTTTCCAGCCGCATCCCGATTTGCGCCGACGAGGCTTGCCACACCAGCGCGGATCTGCCGCGACTGCTCGACCGCTATCAGGCCATCAACATCAAGCTCGACAAGACCGGCGGCCTGACCGAAGCGTGGCGGCTGCTGCGCGCCGCGCGCACGCAAGGCTTCCGGATCATGGTTGGCTGCATGGTGGGATCATCGCTTGGCATCGCGCCTGCGCTGGAGATCGCGCGCGAAGCGGAGTTCATCGATCTGGACGGACCGCTGTGGCTGAAGAACGATCACGCCGACGGCGTAAAGTTGCAGGACGGCTTGCTCGCACCGCCCGCGCCGGGATTCTGGGGTGCGTAGGTAACGGAAGTTCCGGTTTTGCTCGTCATTCCGGGCTGCCGCAGCTCAATGAATGACGCGAGTCAATCCAGTGCATTTGCATCCCTGCGCGTTGAACAAAGACACTGGATTCCCGTTTTCGCGGGAATGACGAAAACACGGTTGACCAGGGATTCCCCGGGAGTAGCACAATCTCCAGTTATGCCACGTGACGCTTTTTTCATTGGTGCCGTTCACGACCGGCGACTATTTTCCGATTCGATGACCAACAAGGTGAAAGCGATGTTCCAGCCTGACGCGGCCCGACATTCTTCCGATCCATCCCTTCACGCCGACGCGCTTCGCCGCGCCGCCTGGACGCGCACCGCCATCGCAGTGGCGATCGCGGCGTTCACCACGGCCGCGGCCGCGCGCGACAATCGCCCTGCCGTGCCTGATTTTTCGCACGCGCCCGCCGCGACCCAGGCCATGCTGGCCAAGGCCAAACCGGTAACGGCCAGGCACGCGATGGTGGTTTCGGATCAGCACCTCGCGACCGATGCGGGCGTGCAGATCCTCAAGGAAGGCGGCAACGCCATCGACGCGGCGGTCGCGGTCGGTTACGCGCTGGCGGTGACGCAACCCTGCTGCGGCAACATCGGCGGCGGCGGCTTCATGACCATCCACCTCGCCAATGGCGAAGACCTGTTCCTGAACTTCCGCGAGAAGGCGCCGCTCAAGGCGACTCCGAACATGTTCCTGGACGCCAAAGGCAACGTCGTCGAGGGCCGCAGCACCGATACGTATCTTGGCGTCGGCGTGCCGGGCACGGTGATGGGCCTCGACGCCGCACTCAAGAAGTACGGCACGATGAGCATCAGTCAGGTCATCCAGCCGGCGATCAAACTGGCGCGCGAAGGCTACGTGCTGGAAGAAGGCGACGCCAAGATCATCAACAACGATCTCGAAGCACTCAATAAATACCCGGAATCCGCCGCGGTCTTCGGCAATGGCGGCAAGCCGTGGAAGGCGGGCGACCGCGTGGTGCAGAAAGACCTCGCCAATACCCTGGAGAAGATTGCCAAGGGCGGCACCGATGCGTTCTACAAGGGCTCGATCGCCGAGGCCGTCGTGAAAGCCAGCGATGCGCACGGCGGCATCCTCAGCATGAAGGATTTCGCCAGCTACAACGTGGAATGGAAAAAGCCACTGCAGTGCGAATATCGCGGCTACACCATTCTTTCCGCGCCGCCGCCGAGTTCCGGTGGCACCACGATGTGCCTGGCGCTGAACATCCTGAAACCGTACCCGGTCGCCGACTGGGGCTATGCCTCGACGAAATTCGTGCATTACTTCGCCGAAGCCGAGCGCCGCGCTTTCGCGACCCGCAACACCTATCTCGGCGATCCCGATTTCGTGAAGATCCCGATGCAGAAATTGATGTCGGCGTCCTACGCGGCGTCGCTGCGCGCGACGATCAAGCCCGACAAGGCCACGCCCTCGTCCGAGATCAAGAGTTTCCTGCCGCCCAGTGAGGGCAACAACACCACGCACTATTCGGTGATGGACAGTCACGGCAATGCCGTGGCCGTCACCTACACCATCAACTTCCTCTTCGGCATCAAGCAGATCGCCGGCGATACCGGCTTCTATCTCAACGACGAGATGGACGATTTCACCGCCAAGCCCGGCGCGTCCAACGGTGCCGGACTCGTGCAGGGCAAGGCCGACGCGGTCGAGCCCGGCAAGCGTCCCTTGAGTTCGATGACGCCGACCGTCGTGTTGAAGGACGGCAAACCGTTCATGCTGAGCGGCAGCCCCGGCAGCGCAACCATCATTTCGACCACGATGCAGAGCATCATCAACGTCGTCGACTTCGGCATGAACATGCAGCAGGCCGTCAACGCGCCGCACATCCACATGCAGTGGTATCCGGATGCGGTGTACGTCGGTCCGGGCCTGCTGACACCGGAATCGAAGCAGCAACTGGAAGGGATGGGCTACACGCTCAAGGAACGTCACCTGGGCGTACTCGAATCCATCCTCGTCAACCCGAAGACCGGCTTGCTGGAAGGCGCCAGCGACCCGCACCGTTCGGCGGGTTCGGCGGCAGGTTACTGATCCTTCCGAGGATCGACTTGATACTCACCTCCACGTTGTCATTCCGGGGCCGGCTGCGGCTCCATCGCAGACGGAACCCGGAATCGGTTCGAAACCAGTGGCGATCCAAACCGATTCGGGGTTCTGCCCGCAAAAAGCGCGGGCAGCCCCGGAATGACGAGGTTTCAGGGTGACCTGACGCGATCAGCACTCGCCGAGACTCGACGCCAAGGATCAGAGATGACCGCCCCGACTGCCCACGCCGACCCCGCATACGCATGCGCCGACGAAGCATGCCTGGACGGCGTCGAACTCTCCGCTTTGGCACGGCGCGTGGGCACGCCATGTCATGTTTATTCCGCAAGCGCGATCCGGCAACGCATCGAGGCCCCGCAAAAGGCATTGCACGGGCTGGACGCGCGGATCTGCTACGCGGCCAAGGCCAACTCGAACGTCGCGATCCTGCAACTGATGGCCGAAGCGGGACTGGGCGCCGACATCGTTTCGGGCGGCGAGTTGTGGTGCTGTCTGCACGCCGGCATTCCCGCCGACCGGATCGTGTTTTCCGGCGTCGGCAAGACCGCGGAGGAAATCGCGGACGCGCTCGATGCGGGCGTCGCACGCTTCAACGTCGAGTCGGCGGACGAGCTGCAATTGCTGCAACGCGTCGCCGCGGAACGCAATGTCATTGCACGTGCCTCCGCGCGCATCAATCCCGACGTCGACGCCCTCACCCACGCCAAGATTTCCACCGGCAAGTCGGAGAACAAGTTCGGCGTCAGCATCGACGAAGCACGCGACTGGTTCACGAACGGTACGGCGCTGACGCACGTGCAACTGGATGGCCTGCACGTCCACATCGGCTCGCAGATGCTGAGCCTCGATCCGATCCGCGCGGCGCTGCGACGCGTCTCGGAATTCTGGCGCGAACTGGCTGCAGCGGGACACACGATCCGCAGCATCGATGTCGGCGGCGGCCTGGGAGTGTGCTATCGCGCAGGCCACGATCATCCGGTTTCGATCGATGACTACGCCGATGCAATCCGCGAAGCGCTGGCGGGTTATGACGGGCGCATCCTGCTGGAACCGGGCCGCTGGCTGGTGGCCGAAGCCGGCGTGCTGCTGACGCGGGTCATCCGCATCAAGCGCGGCCAGCAGCGCCAGTTCCTGATACTCGATGCCGCGATGACCGAACTGATCCGGCCATCGCTGTACGACGCGTGGCACGACATGGTGCCGCTGGTCGACAAGTCACGCCCGTTGCAAACCTACGACGTCGTCGGCCCCGTCTGCGAAACCGGCGACACCTTCGCACGGGATCGCACGATGCCGGAATGCAAGGCGGGCGACCTGGTGATGATCAAGGGCACCGGCGCCTATGGCGCGTCCATGGCATCAACTTACAACTCGCGACCGCTGGCGGCCGAAGTATTGCTCGACCAAGGTCGTTACGCCGTGGTGCGGCGGCGCCAGACCTTGGAAGAAATGGTCGCAGGCGAACAGGCTGCGCACGATTGGGAGGCGACATGAAAGCTTTCACGCGCGCGTTTCTGGTTTTCCTGGCGTCGCTGTTCGCGACCATTGCGCAGGCTGCTACCCCGCCACCGAAGCAGAACGCCGACCTCGACCGCTTGGTCAACGCGGTGGTCGCGTATTACCACCTGCCGGGCCTCGCGGTCGGCGTGATCGACCACGGCAAGGTGGTCTACACGCGCGAAGTCGGAAAGCTCGCGTCCGGCAAGCCGATCGACAACGACACGTTGTTCGAGATCGCGTCCAATACCAAGGCCATGACCTCCACCCTGCTTGCGCGGCTGGTGCAGCAGGGCAAGTTGCGCTGGGACGACCCGGTCACCAAGTACCTGCCGTCGTTCCGCATGTACGACCCTTGGGTGACGAAGAACATGCAGGTCGGCGATTTGCTGGTGCACCACAGCGGGCTGTCCGAAGGGGCGGGCGACCTGATGCTGTGGCCGACCCCGAACCACTTCACGCCCGCGGACGTGATCGCAGGCCTGCAATACCTGAAGCCCGCCTACAGTTTCCGCGCGGGTTATGCCTATGACAACACGCTGTACATCGTGGCCGGTCAGGTTGCGGCCGCGGCCGGCGGCGCGCCGTATCCCACGCTGATGCGCCGCGAGATCTTCCAGCCGCTAGGTATGACGCG
>JAICIW010000032.1 GCA_025928735.1 Rhodanobacteraceae bacterium
AACGCGCCGCGAAGAACTGGAGGCAGGCATCATGAATGCGCGTCCTGAATCCACATCCGCGAGTTCCGACATCTCCGACTTCGGCGCCAGCCGCCGCGAGTTCCTCAAGACATCGGGCGGCTTGGTGCTGGGCTTCAGCCTTTTGGGGCCGATGGCGGCGCTTGCCCAGCAACCCGCCACGCGCCTTCCGGCCAGCGCAACCGGAGGTGCACACACGTTCGCCGGGGTGGATCCGGCCAGACTCGACGCGTGGCTTGCGATCCACCCCGACAACACCGCCACGCTCTTCACCGGCAAGGTCGAGCAGGGCAACGGCTCGCCCAATGCGCTGGCACAGATCGCAGCCGAGGAACTCGATTTCCCGTTCGACAAGCTGTTCGTGGTGATGGGCACCACCACCAGCACGGTCGACCAAGGGCCGACGTACGGCAGCATGGCGGTGCGTTATGCCGGTCCGCAGATCCGCCATGCCGCGGCCGCGGGACGCCAAGTGCTATTGTCGATGGCGAGCAAGCGGCTGCACGTGCCGGTGGAGCAACTCACGGTACGCGACGGTGTCGTCTCGGTCGTGGGTGTGCCGAAACGCAGTGTTACTTATGGCGAGCTGGTGGACGGCAAGCGCCTCGACATGACGATCGGTGCGACCGGCAAGACGTTCGACATGAAAGTGGCGCCGGATGCCAAGCTCAAGGATCCCTCGAAATACACGATCGTCGGCACGTCGGTGCCGCGCAAGGACATTCCGGGCAAGGTCACCGGCGAGTTTACCTACGTGCATGACGTCAAGGTGCCGAACATGCTGCATGGTCGCGTCGTGCGGCCTTACGGGATCGAGTCCGATCTGCTGAGCGTGGACGAGAGCAGCCTCAAGGACATCCCGGGGTTCGTCACGGTGGTACGCCAGCGCAACTTCCTGGGCGTTGTTGCGAAAACCGAGTGGGGCGCCATCAAGGCTGCCGAAAAACTGGGCTCGAAACGGGTACGCAAAGGCCCCGCGGACGGCCAGGCCAAGTGGTCGGATTGGCAGGGCTTGCCGGCGACGGCGGACGACCTTTGGCAAACACTGCGGCATGCTTCGGGCAAGGTCATCACGGTGGCCAAGCGAGGCGACGTCGACGCGGCGCTGGGCAAGGGCGTGAAGACGCTGAAGGCAACCTATCGCACGCCGTTCGAGACCCACGGCTCGATCGGCCCTGAACTCGCGATTGCCGATGTCGGCAAGGCTTACGCGAAATTCTGGGCGGGCACCCAGATGCCGCACCAGGCGCGGCGCGACATGGCCGAGTTGCTGGACCTGCCGGTCGAGAACGTCGAGGTGAACTGGGTCGAGGCGTCCGGCCAGTACGGCCGCAACGGTCTGGAACCCGTGATGGCGGATGCCGCGATCATGTCGCGGGCGGTCGGGCGCCCGGTCCGCGTGCAGTGGATGCGCTGGGATTCGCACGGCTGGGATCCCAAGGAGCCGCCTATCGTGCAGGATCTCGAAGGCGCGCTGGACGCCGCCGGCAACGTCGTCGCGTGGCGCCACCACATGTGGGTGCCGACGATGAGCAATACACGCCTGCTGGCCTCCGAACTGATCGGCAAGCCGGTCGGCAAGGTCAACCTGGGCGACGCTGCAATCAAGTACGAGTATCAGTTCGACAACGCGGATGTCGTCGCGCACGGCGAAAGCCGGGTCGGTGTGATCACCGCATGGATGCGTGCGCCCGGGCAGTTCGAAACCACCTTCGCGATGGAGGCCTTCATCGATGAACTGGCTGCGGCGGCGCGCCAGGATCCGCTGGCGTTCCGGTTGAAATACCTCAAGGAGCCGCGCGCGATCGCGGTCCTGGAGGCGGCCGCCAAACAGTACGGATGGAAGAGCCGGCCGTCATTCCCGGGCAAGCAGGCTGGGCGCAAGACGACGGGCCGCGGCATTGCGTGGGTCAACCGGGACGGCAGCTTTGTCGCGACCATCGCGGATGTCGTGGTCGATCGCGACACCGGCGGGATTTGGGTCAAGCGCGTGGTGGTGGCGCACGACTGCGGACTGGTAATCAGTCCCGACGGCATGCGCAATCAGATCGAGGGCAACGTGATCCAATCGATCAGCCGGACCCTGCACGAGGAAATCACCTTCGATCGCGCGCACGTCACCAGCCGCGACTGGGCGAGTTACCCGATCCTCACCTTCAACGAGATTCCCGACAGCATCGAGATGGTGTTCGTCAACAACAGCGCCGAGTATCCGTCGAATGGCGGCGGCGAACCTTCGACCTGTCCCACCGCGGCGGTCATCAGCAACGCGGTCTATGACGCAACCGGTGTGCGCCTGCGCCAGAAACCATTCCGGAAGGAGCGCGTCAAGGTGGCGCTTGCCAAGGCGTGACGTTCCCGTGACCGCTTGCGTCGGGTGTTATCCATGAGCAGCGCGGCAGAGTGGCGCGCGCTGATCGACGCGATCGGTCGCCTTCCCGAAGGCACGCCGACCGCGGCGCTGGCGACGCTGGTTCGCACGCGCGGTTCGACTTTCCGCCACGCCGGCACGCGCATGCTGGTCCACGCCGACGGGCGTGTCGTTTGCGAGCTTTCCGGCGGCTGCCCGCAGCGTGACATCGTCGAGCGCGCACGCGCGGTCGTCCGCGATGGCAGATCGAAGCGGGTTGCCTACAACGCCGAATCAGGCCTGGACGTACTGATGGAGATGGGTTGCGGTGGCGAACTCGAGGTGTTGATCGAGCCGGTTGAGCGCGCGGATGCGATGGGCTGGTTGGCGCCGCTCGAAACCTGCTTGCGCGAACGCCGGGCGGCGACGCTGGCGACGTGGTTCGCGCGCGATGGCGCGACCATCACGCCACGTCATGCGCTCGCCGATGGGATGGCAAGGAACACGTCCGCGTACGACACGCTGCGCACTGCGCTTGCCCGGCCGCGACCGGACCGCGCCGAAGTGATCACCTTGTCCGGTTCAACCGGCCGCGACGAGATCCTCCGTGAACCAGTGCAACCGCCGCATGTGCTGATCGTGATCGGCTGCAACGCTACCGCGCGTACATTGCTGCGACTGGTGCAGACACTCGGCTGGCAGACCACATTGGTGGACAATGATCCGCGTCGGCTCGATGTTTCCGGCCTTCCGCCGGGACTCACGACGTGCTGCGCCGAGCCGGCCCAGTTGCGCCAATCGCTCGTACTCGATCCGTCCAACTCGGTGATGGTAATGACCCACAATCTCGCACGGGACGCGGCCTACCTGCACGCGCTCGAAGACGTGCCGCTCGCCTACGTCGGCGCACTGAGTTCGCGCGAGCGGGCAGCATTGCTGCGCGCCGAGCTGGAAGCGCCAGGATGGTCGTTGCACGCGCCGGCAGGGCTGGACGTCGGCGCCAACACGCCCGAGGAGATCGCGCTTTCGATCGCAGCGGAAATTCTGGCCGTCCAGCGTGCACGCGAGGGCGGTCCGCTACGCGCTGGCACCGGTGTCATCCACGCATGAATACATCACCACTCGATCATGAAGAGACTGTCGTGGTGCTGCTGGCCGCTGGTGAGGGGCGCCGTTTCGGCACGCTCAAGCAATTGGTGCCAATCGATGACGAACCGATGGTCCGTCGCGTGGTGCGCACGCTGTTACGCCTGCATCTCCCGGTGCTGGTAGTGACTGGTGCCGGTGGTGAAGCCGTGGCCGCCGCACTGGCCGGGCTGTCCGTCACGTGCATACAGAATTTTGATTGGCGCGACGGTCTGGGCGCGTCACTCGGCGCCGGTATCCGCGCGGTGAGTGAACGCTTTCCCGGCGCTTCGTCCGCGCTGGTGTGCCTGGCCGACCATCCATTGCTCGATGCGCGCGCGTTGCAGACGTTGCTCGAACGACATGTGCAAGCGCCGGATCGAATCATCGCCGGTGACCACGCGGGCAGGCCCGGTCCGCCAGTGCTGTTTCCCGCCGATTGTTTTTCCGAACTTGCCGCGTGGCACGGGGCAGAAGGCGCGCAGGCATGGCTCCGCAGCCAAGGTACGTGTGTCGAGCGTGTGCCCCTCGACGTGACGGATGTGGATACGCCTGCCGATCTCGATCGCGTGCAGCGGCAACTCGCGCGGTTGCACGAAAGTCCCCGCGAGCATTAGCTGGCGCCGTGTGCGGGTGATCCAACCCGCGACGGAATCACACGCTGGAGCGACCGCTCTGCTTGAGATCGGTCACTCGGGCATTCCGGTTGAACGACACCTGGCAAAACAAACGCGACAAATAAAAAAGACGCTATATCAGCGGCTTGCGAGCATATATGGCGGAGAGGGTGGGATTCGAACCCACGTTACGGCATAACCGTAAACCGGATTTCGAATCCGGCGCATTCGACCACTCTGCCACCTCTCCAGAAATATAGCCGCTCGATTTCGCGGGTACTTGTTCCGGCGCACTGTTCGCATCATCCGTAGTGCTCGCCTCTCCAAAAATCGCGCGCGGGACAGCGAGCGATAATTGAAGGTGCTGTTGGTCTCAACGACCGGTACCTTCCGCGCAATGCATACCCGCAGCGGGCATCCACGGCGGCAGACTGGCCATAATAATTGCGAATGCGCAGGCGAGGCAACACGGGTCGGAGTTCCGAGACGCTCCGCTGGTTCCTCGCGCGACAGACGACGAGTGTTTCTGCCGACTCGATGACAGTCGCCTCCCAAAGATTGCGAGATGGCTGGCGATACAGGGCCGCGGTACTTGTGGCCTATTGCGCCTCATTGACTTTGGCGGAAGGATTCAATGTGGCCGTATAGACTGCTTTGGGGTTGACTATGTCTGCTCACAAGCCGCTGGAGGGTGCGGGTGGCGATGCGTTCGGGGTGGGGGCGCTGAGCGTCCCGGAGCGCTTCGACGGCTTCATCCATGAGCAGTACGCCGAATTGCTGCGGTTCTTGCGGCGCCGTACCAATGGCTCCCAAGAAGCCGAAGACGTGGCTCAGGAAAGCCTTCTCAAGTTGTTGCGATATCGGGAGTCGGCGCCCATTTCGGATTGGCGGCGATTGCTCTACCGCATTGCCATCAATTCTGCGCACGACCTGTTTCGTGACAGCCGCCGTCAACGGGCGAAAGCACAAGCGATGGCTGAAGATGGCGGAGCCGTGGCGTCGGAGCGCGAGCCCGATGAGTTCACCGCATACCAGCAAAGGCTGACGCGCTTGCGGGAGGCCATCTTGCAATTGCCCCCCAAGCGCCAGCGGGTGTGTCTTCTCAGGTTCGCTCAGGGAATGACCAACGCACAAATCGCGAGGCGCTGCGATGTCTCGGTCAAAACGGTCGAGAAGCACCTCACAAAAGGCCTGTCAGCGCTGCGGCGGAAGGTGGGCGATTCGGCCATGGGACCGTTTAAGTAAGCATGACGACCCCTTTGCTCAATGGCGGCATCGATCCGCGCGTGCGCAGCGAAGCCGAACGTTGGCTCGTTCGGTTGCTGGATGTGGACACGAACGATCCGCGCCGCACCGAATTCGAGCGGTGGATAGCTGCCGATCCCGTTCACGCGAAGGCCTATCATCAAGCCGAGCAGCTGTGGTGCCTGGGTGTGGAAGCAGCCAGGCATCCGGATCTGCGGGCGGCGGCGGACCTGGCCATGCGCGAGGCGCACCGGAGCCCGGGCCGGCAATTGCGCATTTGGCTTGCCCCGGCGATGGCTGTCGCTGCGGCCGTTTTCTTCCTGGGAGGCATGGTCGCTCTCTGGTGGCCGGCCCGCGAGGCTCCTTCATACGGCGTTCGTTATGCGACGCGCACCGGTCAGCAACTGGCGATCCAGCTTCAGGACGGCTCCGCGTTGCTGCTGGATACCGATTCCTCGGTGGTCGTGCGCTATGGCAGCGAGGCGCGCGGAGTGGTCCTGCTGCATGGCAGGGCAGAGTTCCGGGTACGCCACGATGACGGCTGGCCGTTCATCGTGAGTGCCCGCGGCGGTACGGTGACCGATATCGGTACCACCTTCCAGGTGAGCATCGGCAACCATCACGAAGTCAGTGTCGTGCTGCTGGAAGGAAAGGTTTCGGTGACAACGGCGCATTCGGAATCCATGCTGACTACCGGTGAAGCGCTGCGCTTCGATCGCACTGGCGTGGTTCGTGCCCCTCACCCGGCCGACCTGCAGGCGGCTCTGGGCTGGACTTCTGGAGAAGTGGTGGCGCGCGGCTGGGCCCTGTCACACCTGCTGGCCGAGATGAACCGCTACAGCAGCACGAAACTGGAATTGGGTGATGCCGCTTTGCGGGATATCCGGGTTACCGGCACGTTCCGCGGAGGGGATCAGGAAACGCTGCTGAAAATTCTGGAGTCCGGATGGCCAATTCGCGCGCACCGATTGTCCTCCACCAGAGTCTTACTCCTGCGCAAACAGCATGCCCCGGGCTAGCCGTGACCTCCGTGGGTGTGGGTCCGGGATGCACCCGAGCGATTGTCGACGGAGGTAGCGATCACCGTCAGCGATGTCCTCTCCGGCGGGGTGGTCGGTACGGCGCTTTGCACAGCCCGACACAGCGGTTCTTGGATCGCGAGGTAGGGTTTCCGTTCGTTCGTACCGTTGATGCTTGAAAGGGAGGCGCAGCGCGAACTGCACCGTCGCCATGATCTCGTCTGCTGGAGAACGCACGTGAAGGCCAACCCATACTCTGCTGCACGCCGCGCACACAACATTCCCGCCCCACGCGGGTGCGGCGATGGTGTACGACTCCGGCGTCGCACACTTGCGCTTTCCATCGCCATCGCGATAACGGCAGCGACTGTCGCGGTTGCGGCACCCGTCCGCGCGGCGGCCGCTCAAACGTCGCGATCAAGTGCAGAAAACACCCCGCACGCCAGCGACTACAAGATTCCGGCTGGGCCTCTCGATGCGACGCTGAACATCTTCGCCGCGCAGGCTGGCGTGCACGTCGACTATTCTACCAATCTCGTGGCCGGCAAGGCTTCGGGCGGCGTGTCGGGGCACTATGTTCCCGCGCTGGCGCTGCGTACGCTGCTACGCGGGACCGGCCTGGAATCGCGCGCCATCGATCCAACGACCTTCGTCTTGCAGGCGGACCCACCGGCCCAGATCGATCCGCCTCAGGCGCTGGCTCCGCCGCCTCCCAAACCCCAGACACTGCAAACCGTGCAGGTGACCGGCTCGCATATCCGCGCGGCAGAACTCGCGACCGCCAATCCGGTGGTGACCGTCACTGCGCAACAGATTCAACAGACCGGCGACCTGACGATCGGCCAGATCATACAGAACCTTCCGGCTGTCACGGGTCCGGTGGGAAGCTCCAACATCGACAATGGGGGTTCTCGCGGGCAAACGGAGCTCGGGCTTCGCGGGCTGGGACCATCGCGCACTCTGGTGTTGCTCAACGGACAACGCATCATCAACAACGACCTCAATGTGGTCCCGGCGGCCGCGGTCGAACGCGTCGAAGTCATGACCAGCGGAGCCTCGTCGGTGTATGGCTCCGATGCCATCGGCGGCGTGATCAACATCATCCTGAAGAAGGACTATCAAGGGGCCCAGTTCCAGGCGAACTACGGCATTTCCGATCGCAATGATGGGGAACGCAGAGGGTTCTCGTTCGTCTTCGGGCAGACGTCGGACAAGGGATCCATCCTTGCCGGCGTTGACTACAACAAGGAAGACGCAATTTCCCAGTTGAGTCGAAAGTTTTCCAGCCAGACGCTGTCGATCACGGGAAGCACGAATACTCCGATCCACCTGATCCCGGGAGGGTCGAGCTTCACGCCGGGCAGCGTGACGTTCTTGCCGAAGAGCCTGCAGGGGCAGTTCGGTTGCAACGCAGTCACCTTGAACACGGGTGCGGAAGGACAGCCCCAGCCCCTCACTCCGTCGGATTTCCACTGCACCACCCGTACAGACTATTTCAGCTACTCGGCCTATCGCCCATTGACCCAGCCCCAGGAGCGCGCGGACGCGTTCTTCCACGGGACGTATCACCTGACATCGAACGTCGATGCGTTCGCGACGTTGCTTCACAACAAGACCGACAGCAGCTTTACCCTTGGTCCACCGGTGTGGGCATCCTCGACCGGCACGGTGATATCCCAATACAGCTATTACAATCCGTTTGGCGTCACGTTTTCGCCTACGAGTGGCAATCGTTTCAACTCGCGTTTGACGACCATCGGCAACCGGGTCACGCCGATCGGACGCACGCAGGACGACGTCATGGTCGGGCTGCGTGGCGCCATGACGTTCCTGGACCACGATTGGCAATGGGAAGTCGGGTACAACTACGGGCACCTGAGCAGCGTCAACCAGGCCAAGGGTCTTCCCATACTCTCGAAGCTCAATCCGGGCCTTGGGCCTTCCATGCTGGATCCGGCGACCGGTCAGGTCGTGTGCGTTGGCACACCTGGCGACCTTACCACCGTCGTTCAGGGTTGTACCCCGTGGGATACCTTCAATCTCAACAACCCCGCGTCACTGCAGGTCGTGCAGGCGCCGGGGACCACGGCGACAGGTGTTTCCAACACGTATAGCCAGGAGCGCATCAAGTACGCGGATATCTCCGGCGGAATCCTGGATCTTCCGGCGGGAACGGTGCAGTTGGCACTCGGTGCATCGTACCGGACGGAATACCTCAACAGCGTCGTCGGCAGCGGCATTCTCGCCGACGAGAATGGTCTGTGCCCGCTCAGCAGTCAGTGCACCTCGCCCGTGCATGGTGGCTACGAGGTCAAGGAGGCCTACGGAGAATTGTTTGTGCCGTTGCTGAAGGACCTGCCCGGCGTATACCAAGCCAGTCTGGATCTGGGCGAGCGTTACTCCAAGTACAGCGACTTCGGCAGCACGTCCAACTGGAAGGTTGGTCTCGAGTACCGGCCGATCGAAGACCTGTTGCTGCGTGCGAACGTTTCCAGGGTGTTCCGGGCTCCGACGATCGGTGACATCTTTGCGGGAATCGGTTTCGGCGGTGAAACGCTGAGCAGCGATCCTTGTGAACACATCATCGCCGCGAATCCCGCGTGTGTCGGCGTGCCGACCAATGGGACCTTCGTCAACGATGCCGTAGCCAACCACATCCAGGTCAACGTATTGGGGTCCGGTTCCGCGTTGGCGGCATTTCCCTTGGGGCCGGAAAACGGCAAATCGTACGACTTCGGTGTCGTGTGGTCGCCCAGCTTCTTCCCCGGATTTTCCGCCAGTGCGGACCTGTGGCGTATCTACCTCGACAACGAAATTACCGGCGTATCGGGGAAAACGGTTTTGACAGCGTGCTTCAACGGCATCGAAAAGTTTTGCCCGCTGATCGAGCGTTATGGCGCCGATACGAACAGCCCGGGCCAGATTCGTGAAATCCGACTGCCAACGGTCAACCTTGGCCGGATCGACGTGAAAGGGGCGGACTTCAATGTCGGGTACCGGCTGCCTCAGTTTTCGTTCGGGCAATTCGATGTGGCGGTGCACGCCACGTACATGACCCAGTACAAGGAGCAGACGGCCCCGGGATTGCCTGGCAACCAGGTATTCGATCTCGTGGGCAACATCAATACCGATCTGGGCGGCGGTATCGGGATATTGATGCCGCGTATCAGGGCCCTGGGGACGTTGAATTGGCAACTCGGGCCGTGGAGTGCGTTCTGGCAAATGCAGTTCATCGATCACTTCGACGTCGGATCGAACGTCGTGGCCCGCGATTACTCTGCCGCCCGTGGCTTCGCGGTTCCGTATGTGCTCCATTACGGTTCGTACGTGTACAACAACTTCGCCGTCGGGTATGACATACAGCAGATCAACACCCGGATCGATGTCGGCGTCAACAACGTGTTCGACAAGCAACCGCCCGTCCTCTACTACAACTTTTACGGGCTCGGCAATGGCGCGACGGACGGGGCAGACTTCGACGTGATGGGTCGCTATTACTGGGGACGCGTGACGGTGAATTTCTAGCGCTTGCTGCGACAGGCTCGCGCGGTGGCGAAGCAGCTTGGCGCCAGCCGAAAGCCTGGGGCTAAGCTTGCAGCTGAGGGCTCAACCATGCGCATCGCGGTCCGCGCGTCGATCATGGCGACCGTGCGCGCTAGGGTGGTGGCACATCATCGGCGCTGGATCGTTGCTGGAGACAAAACTTGATGAAGTCCACAAGCGTTTCACGGCGGCCGCAACGTCGCGCCGCCTGGATTCCCAGGGTCGTGCTGACGGGTTTGATTGGCCTGATCACCGCCTTGTCGACGATCGGAACCGCGCAAGCAGGCATCGGCCGCGGCGATCACTACGCCGGATCACCGTGGCAGACGCGCTCGCCGGTGCTTGCACAGCATGGCATGATCGCGAGCGAGCAGCCGCTGGCCTCCCAGGCCGGCATAGAAATCCTGAAAAAGGGCGGCAGCGCCGTCGATGCGGCGATTGCCACGAGTGCGATGCTGTGTCTCACGGAGCCGGTATTGAACGGGCTCGGCGCCGATGCGTTCGTGATCGTATGGGATCCAGAGACGCACAAGCTCTACGGGTACAACGGCTCCGGTTGGTCGCCCAAGGACCGCTCGCTGAAACAGATGCAAGCGGCGGTCAAGGCAGCCTACGAAAAGGCTGGCATCGATCCGACCGACCAGATTCCATTACTTGGCCCGTTGCCCGTCACAGTGCCGGGGATTGTCGATGCCTGGTTCGCATTGCACCAGAAGTTCGGCAAATTGCCGATCAGCGAAGACCTCGCACCAGCCATCTATTACGCAACCCATGGGTTCCCCGTAACCCAGGTCGTGGCCAAATACTGGGAGGGCAACTGGAAGGCGTTCGAAAAGCATCGCGGCCTGATCAAGGACTTCGAGAATGCGCAGAAGGTTTTCTTGATCGACGGCCATACGCCGCACCAGGGAGAGATCTTTCGTAACCCGGACATGGCGCACACGCTCACGCTGCTTGCGAAAGGCGGCCGTGACGCGTTCTACAAAGGCGAGATCGCGCATGTCATGGCGGATTTTTTCAAGCGCATCGGTACCGGACCCGCGTACTCGGATTTCGCGGATTTCCACGGCGAATGGGTGACGCCGCAGTCGGTCGACTACCGCGGTTACGACGTCTATGAGCTGCCGCCGAACGGCCAGGGTTTCGCGACGTTGGAAATGCTCAATGTGCTCAAGGGCTTCGATCTCAAGAAGACGGGGCTGGGCAGTCCCGACACCTTGATGGCCGAAATCGGAGCCTTTCGCCTGGCTTCGGCGGATCTGTCCAGGTGGTATGCCGATCCGCGCTTCTATCACGTGCCGGTAAAAGGCCTGTTGTCCGAAGCATACGCGGACCAGCGCCGCAAGTTGATCGATCTGCAGCACGCCGACCCGAACATCGCTCCGGGCAATCCCTTGCCGTACCAGACCGGCGTGTACCCTTCGGGAAGCGGTGATACCACCGACTTCGAGACGGCGGATGCCGCCGGCATGATGGTTTCGATGATCGAATCCAATTACGCCGGGATGGGCTCAGGCGAGGCGGCTCCCGGGCTTGGCTTCATGTTCCAGGATCGCGGCGCGTTGTATTCGCTCGACCCGAAGAGCGCCAACGTGTATGCGCCGCGCAAGCGCCCGTTCCACACCATCATTCCGGCATTCGTGATGAAGGACGGCGCGCCGTGGATGGCCTTCGGTGTGATGGGCGGTTACTTCCAGCCACAAGGTCAGACCCAGGTCCTGGTCAACATGATCGATTTCGGCATGAACGTGCAGGAAGCCGGTGACGCCGCGCGTTGGGCACACGTCGGTGACGCGACACCGACGGGGGTGTCCTCAAAGGGTGCGGGGATGGTGTTGCTGGAATCGGGCTTTGATTCCGGGCTTGCGGCAGCGTTGCGCGAACGCGGTTACGCGGTCAAGGTCACCACCCATGCCGAGGGTGGGTATGGGGGTTACGAAGCGATCCAGTACGATGCAAAGCATCACGTCTATTGGGGCGCGACCGAAATGCGCAGGGATGGCGAGGTGATTGGGTATTGA
>JAICIW010000193.1 GCA_025928735.1 Rhodanobacteraceae bacterium
AACTTCCAGTCGCAGCGGCGGATTGATGTTGTTGATGTCGAGCAGGTTGGGCTTGGGTCCGATGAACGAGGTCAGCGACATCACCAGTTGTTCGCGGATCGGGTCGATCGCCGGGTTGGTGACCTGCGCGAACATCTGGCGGAAGTAGTCGTAGAGCGGCCGGGCACAATGCGACAGCACTGCCAGCGGTGCATCGTTGCCCATCGAGCCGATCGCTTCCTCGCCTTTCTTGGCCATCGGCAGCAACTGGAACTTCAAGTCCTCTTGCGTGTAGCCGAAGGCCTGCTGGCGGTCGAACAGGTTTTCCGTGGTGCGCGGTTCGGGACGCGGTTCGGGCAATTCATCCAGCCGCACGCTGATCCGTTCGATCCACTGTTTGTACGGCCGCGCGTTGGCGAGTTGGTCCTTGATTTCGCGATCGTCGATGATGCGCCCGGCATCCATGTCGATCAGCAGCATCTTGCCGGGCTGCAGGCGCCATTTCTTCACGATGCGCGACTCGGCCACCGGCAGCACGCCGGCCTCGGACGCCAGGATCACCAGGTCGTCGTCGGTGACGAGGTAACGCGCGGGCCGGAGGCCGTTGCGGTCCAGCGTCGCGCCGACCTGGCGACCGTCGGTGAAGGCAATCGCGGCGGGTCCGTCCCAGGGCTCCATCAGCGCCGCGTGGTATTCGTAGAACGCGCGATGGTGGGCGTCCATCAGCGCGTGGCGTTCCCATGCTTCGGGAATCATCATCATCATCGCGTGCGCCAGCGGGTAGCCAGCCATCGTCAGCAGTTCGAGGCAGTTGTCGAACGAGGCGGTATCGGATTGGCCGGGATAGATCAGCGGCCACAGCTTGGGGAGATCGTCGCCCAGCACCGGCGAGGCGATCGCGCCGGTACGCGCGTTGATCCAGTTGACGTTGCCCTTGACCGTGTTGATCTCGCCGTTGTGCGCGATCAACCGATACGGATGCGCGAGTTCCCACGCCGGAAAGGTGTTGGTGGAAAAGCGTTGGTGCACCAGCGCGACAGCCGAGATCGTGCGTGCGTCGGCAAGGTCGCGGTAATAGTGGCCAACCTGGTCGGCCAGCAACAGGCCCTTGTAAACCACGGTGCGCGTGGACATCGACGGCACGAAGTATTCCTGGCCGTGCTTCAGGTTCAGCGCGCGGATCGCGTGGCTGGCGGTCTTGCGGACCACATAGAGCTTGCGTTCCAGCGCGTCGGGCACCATCACGTCGGGGCCGCGGCCGATGAAGATCTGCCGGATCACCGGCTCGCGTTCCTTCACCGTCGGCGACATCGGCATGTCATGGTCGACCGGCACGTCGCGCCAGCCCAGCAGCACTTGTCCTTCGGCGCGTACCTTGCGCTCCAGTTCCTGCTCGCAGGCGAGTCGCGAGGCGTGTTCGCGCGGCAGGAAGATCATGCCGACGCCGTATTCGCCGGGTGGCGGCAGGCTCACGCCGCGCAACGCCATCTCCTCGCGATACAGCCGGTCGGGAATCTGGATCAGGACGCCGGCGCCATCGCCCATCAGCGGGTCGGCGCCGACCGCGCCGCGATGATCGAGGTTGCCGAGGATCGCCAGTCCCTGCTGGATGATCGCGTGGTTCCTGCGCCCCTTGATGTGTGCGACGAAACCCACGCCGCAGGCGTCGTGTTCGTGACGGGGGTCGTACAGACCCTGTGCGTGCAAGGGCGCCATCGTCGTCGCTCCGCCGGGGGCTCGATTTCGACTATAGTGCGGTGCAGCAAAAAGGCAACATGTTTTTACGTCCAGACGTCTGGACGTCCAATTGGATGATCATGGCCAGTGATGTCCGCCGAATCGTGGAAGCGGGTCCGCGCACCGCTCCAAAGCGACCTGGCCTCGGGGGTGCTAAGCTGCGGCCTCCGGCCCGTGCCGGAAACGTCTTCAGGGCGGGGTGCAAGTCCCCACCGGCGGTAGGTGCCCACCAAAGCACAAGCCCGCGAGCGCTTTCGCAGTCGCGAAAGGTCAGCAGATCCGGTCGAATACCGGAGCCGACGGTCGGCAGCAGGTCAACGCTGCCGGAAAGTCCGGATAAAGCGAAGACGGTCCGATCGCGGCGATGTCCGCGCGTCGGACTCATGCCTTGGGGCGTTCTCGCCATGTGTCACGTGGAGAACGTTGCATGACTTGTTCCTTCCGGATCTCCGGCGCCTTCACCAGGGAACCTCTGATCAATCCCGCTACTCGTCATCCCGGAATCGCGAAGCGATATCCGGGACCCAGCGACTTTGCTTTTCAGTCGTTGCGCGAAAAGTCACTGGATCCCGGCTTTCGCCGGGATGACGGGCAAAAGCAGAGCCTTCCCAAGGAGGCGCGCTGATGTTCACCGGCATCATCCAGGCCACCGGCCGCGTCACCCGCAGCGAACCGCGCGGCGGTGACCTGCGCCTCGGCATCGTCGCGCCCGAATTCGATACGTCCGATGTCGGGCTGGGCGACAGCATCGCGGTGTCGGGCTGTTGCCTGACCGTGGTCGCGCACGAAGGCGACACGCTGGCGTTCGACATTTCCAACGAAAGCCTTGCCCTGACCACGCTGGGCGACCTGGCCATGGGTGATCGCGTGAATCTGGAAAAGGCATTGCGGCTTTCGGATCGGCTGGGCGGCCATCTGGTATCGGGCCACGTCGACGGCATCGGCAGCATCGTTGCCGTCGGATCCGATGCGCGTTCGCAGCGCTGGATCCTCGAGGCGCCACCGGCACTGGCTCGCTATATCGCGGCCAAGGGTTCGGTGTGCGTGGATGGCGTCAGCCTGACTGTCAATACGGTGGATGGTGCTCGCTTCGGCGTGAATCTGATTCCGCATACGGTCGAGCACACCACGTTCGGCGACCGTCGCGCGGGCGATCGCGTGAATCTCGAAATCGACATGCTGGCGCGCTACGTCGAGCGGCTTCGTTTCTGCGATCGTCCATGATCGCGTAAATCAAAAAACGGACATCCATGTCCGACTTTCAACAAGAGCATTCTCCGATGAGTTTTTCTGCCATTCCTGAACTGCTGGACGAGATCGCCGCCGGCCGCATGGTGGTGATGCTCGACGACGAGGACCGCGAGAACGAGGGCGACCTGATCATGGCCGCCGACAAGGTGCGCGCCGAGGACGTCAACTTCATGGCACGCGAAGGCCGCGGGCTGATCTGTCTCGCGCTGGACCAGGCGCGCTGCCGCCGGCTAGGCCTGCAGCCGATGGTGCGCGACAACGGTTCGGCGTACCACACCAATTTCACGGTGTCGATCGAAGCCGCGAGCGGCGTCACCACCGGTATTTCCGCGCACGACCGCGCGCGCACCATCCAGGTCGCGGTGGCGCCCGATGCCAAGCCCACCGATCTGGTGCAGCCGGGCCACGTGTTTCCGCTGGAAGCGCAACCCGGCGGCGTGTTGACGCGCGCCGGTCACACCGAAGCCGCGGTGGACCTTGCGGTGCTGGCTGGCTGCATGCCGGCCGGGGTGCTGGTGGAAATCCTGCGCGAGGACGGCTCGATGGCGCGGCGGCCGGACCTCGAAACCTTTGCCGCGAAGCACGGGCTCAAGATCGGCAGCATCGCGGACCTCATCCGCTATCGGCTGGCGACCGAAAAGACCATCGAGCGCGTGCACGAATCCGAGGTCGAAACCGAATTCGGCACATTCCGGTTGCTCGCATGGCGCGACCGTTTGCGCGGCGACCTGCACTTTGCGCTGGTGCGCGGCGCCGTCGACGGAGCCACGCCGGTGCTGACGCGCGTGCACGTGCGCAACGTGTTGTCCGATGTGCTGCACCTCGAGCGCGAGGATCTCGGCATGACCATGACCGCGGCGCTGCGCCGCGTCGCCGCTGAAGGTCGTGGCGTGGTGGTGGTGCTTGCCGCCGAGGAGACTTCCGACGGCGTGCTCGCACGCCTGAATCGCGAAGTGGCGGACCCGCCGGAAGCCGGGCGCAGGAACGCCACGCAGCGCGAATGGCGCCAGCTCGGGCTGGGCGCGCAGATCCTGGCCGACCTTGGCGTGCACCGCCTGCGCGTGCTGGGTACGCCGCGCAAGCTGGTGGGGCTTTCGGGTTTCGACCTCGAAGTGGTCGAATACGTGGAAGAACCGGCACATGGATCCCGGGACCTGCGACCGGAAGCGCGCAAGTAATTCCCTCGGTGCATCGCTGTTACGCTTTTCGAACCCCGAATCACGAAAACCCCATGTCCGACCAATCCGCCACGCCATCCACCGACCTGCGTTCGCCCTCCGGCGCGCGGTACGCCGTGGTCGCCAGTCGCTGGAACGGCGAGATCGTCGACGAGCTGGTGAGCGGTGCGCACCGCGCGTTCGCCGCGCATGGCGTGTCGGATGACGGTGTGGACGTCGTGCGTGTGCCGGGTGCATGGGAGTTGCCGCTGGTGGCGAAGCGGCTTGCCGCGAGCGGCCGCTACGCGGCGATCGTGGCGCTGGGCTGCGTGGTGCGCGGCGAAACGCGACACTACGAACACGTCGCGGACGAGTGCGCGCACGGTTTGATGCGTATCGCGCTGGACACCGACGTTCCGGTGCTGAATGGCGTGCTCGCGGTCGAGGACGAAGCCGATGCCTGGGCGCGCGCGGGCGGCGCGCATGGCAACAAGGGCGCGGACGTCGCGTTGGCTGCGATCGAAATGGCGACACTCTTGCAGGAGATTTCCGGATGACAGCTTCCCGGCGCCATGACGGCATCGATCCGGCCGCGCGCAGCCGCGCGCGGCGCCGCGCGGTGCAGGCGCTGTACGCGTGGGAATTGGGCGGCAACTCCATGCGCAACGTCATCGACGATTTTCGTTCCGAACAGGATATGCAGATCGCCGACCTCGAATATTTCGAGGACCTGTTGCGCGGCGTGGAAGCGCATCGTGCCGAGTTGGATGCCGGCATGGCGCCCTTCCTCGATCGCGACATCGAGCGGGTCGATCCGATCGAACGCGCGGTGTTGCGCTTGTCCGCGTACGAGCTGAAGCATCGCATCGACGTGCCGTATCGCGTGGTGTTGAACGAGGCGGTGGAAGTCGCCAAGCGTTTCGGTTCCGAGCAGGGCCACACCTACGTCAACGGCGTGCTGGACAAGCTGGCGCGTGCGTGGCGCGTCACCGAAACGAACGGCTGAGCTCATGGACGCCGCGGCCCGGCCATCGTTCGTCGCGGCGCCGGTGATCGAGACGGCGCGGTTGCGCCTGCGCGCGCACCGCCCGGGTGATTTCGA
>JAICIW010000174.1 GCA_025928735.1 Rhodanobacteraceae bacterium
CGCTGGCCTTCCACGAGCGTGCGTACCAGTTCATCGGTCGGGCGACGATCGAGGTCATCCAGATCCTCCCGGACGGACTCGGTAGCCAGGACATCGAGCGCGGTATCTTGCTGCGCAGGTTTGTGCACGGACGGGCTCACTGTTTTTATCCTTTCGCTCGCGCCACCCAAGGTTCATGAATGCTGTCGTCGACAAGGGCAAGGTGGCGGGCCCCGTCGATGGATGTACCTTTCGCCGGCTGCAGCTGCAGATTGGCGCCGCTCCGATCGAGAGCCGCGCGCAGCGGGTCGAGCAGAACCGGCCCGAGATTCACGAGGCCGCCGATGACGACCGCGGTCACTGGCGCTGAGACATGCAGTGCCTCGGCGGCCGCAATCATCGAACGGGCCAGCGCCGCCGCAGCCGCTTCGATCAACTGTGCGGCGATCGGATCGCCGTTGCGCGCCGCGTCGGCCATGGCCGGTGCAAACGACGCCACGCGGCGTGCGGGGTTGGGATCGGAACCGAGCTTCACCGCGAGTTCGCCGATCGAGCCGAACTGCCGGGCCGCAGCTTCCGATAGCGCTGTCGCGGGACCGCGGCCGTCGTCAGCCCGTGCCACCGCCTGCAAGCCTTGGCGACCGAGCCACGCACCGCTGCCTTCGTCACCGATCCATGGGCCCCAGCCATCCACCCGACGAAACCGCGCATCGGCGCCGATCGCCACGGTCACCGCGCCGGTACCCGCCGCCAGTACCACGCCCGGCTTGCCGCCGAGCGCACCGGCGTGTGAAGTGATGGCGTCGCTCGTCACCGCGACCGCGCGGGCCGGCAATGATCGGGCAAGCTGTTCGGCCAATCGTCGCGCCGACGCGGCCGCCTGCATCGCGCCGGGCGTGCCCACGCCAACGGCATCGATGCAGACCACGCCATGCGCCTTCAGCAATGGCTCGACGATCGCGAGAATGGCCGCCTCGGCAACATCGGTGCCATTCGCGGCGCCCAAGCCGAGGCTGCCGTCACCCGTGACGACGGCTTCGGGTTCCGACGCGTTGTCGCGCCACAACGCGGCGCGGCAGCCAGTTCTCCCGACGTCCACGGCCAACAAGATTTGCGCCGAGGCTTTGCCTCGCTCTTCGGAATCGTGATGGGGTCTGACCACTCGACGTGACGACCCGGGCGCTCAGTTTGCAGAAGACAAGGACGCCGGCGCCACGGCCGGAGTGCCAATTGCAGAGCCCGCGTCGTTGCCGGCAGGCGTGCTTCGCTCCTCATCGGCGAGGCTGCGGATCGATGCGCCCAATTGCTTCAGCTTGCTTTCGATCTCTTCGTAGCCGCGATAGATGTGATAGATACGGCGAATCTCGGTGGTGCCTTCGGCCACCAGTGCGGCAAGCACGAGCCCGGCCGACGCCCGCAGATCGGTCGCCATCACCGGCGCGGCCGTCAGGTGTTCGCAACCGGTGATGATGACGGTGTTGCCTTCGATCTTCGCCTTGGCGCCCATCCGCTGCAATTCGAGGATGTGCATGAAGCGGTTCTCGAACAGGTTCTCGATGATCACGCCCGACCCTTCCGCTACCGCATCCAGCGCGCAGAACTGGGCCTGCATGTCGGTGGGGAAACCGGGATAGGGCGATGTCGTGATGTCCACGGCGCAGGGACGCCGGCCGCGCATGTCGAGTTCGATCCAGTCATCGCCGAGCTCGATGTGCGCGCCCGCATGCTGCAGCTTGGACAACACTGCAAGCAGCAGCTTGGGTTGCGTGTCATGGATGCGCACCTTGCCGCGCGTGATCGCGCCGGCGACGAGGTACGTGCCGGTTTCGATCCGGTCCGGCAACACGTCGTGGGAGGCGCCATGCAACCGATCGACGCCTTCGATCGTGATGACGCTGGAGCCCGCGCCCTCGATGCGGGCGCCCATGCGTTGCAGGCAGTTCGCCAGGTCGACGATTTCCGGCTCGCGCGCGGCGTTGGCGATGACCGTGCGCCCTTTCGCGAGTGTGGCTGCCATCATCAGGTTTTCGGTGCCGGTGACCGTCACCTTCTCGAGCAGGATGTCGGCGCCGACGAGCCGGCTCGCGCGCGCCTTGATGTAGCCCTCCTCCACCGAGATCTCGGCACCCATCGCCATCAGGCCCTGCAGGTGCAGATCGACCGGCCGCGCGCCGATGGCGCAGCCGCCTGGCAACGATACATCGGCCTCGCCGAAGCGGGCCAGCAACGGCCCCAGCACCAGGATCGACGCGCGCATGGTCTTGACCAGCTCGTACGGCGCGAAACAGGCTTGCACGTCACTGGCATCCACATCCAGTTGCATGTTGGCGCCGAGACTCAGCTTGACGCCCATCTGCGCCAGCAGCGTGTTCATCGTCACGATATCCTGCAGCTGCGGGATATTGCGAAGCCGCAACGGTTCTGCGGTCAGCAGGGACGCCGCCAGGATCGGCAACGCGGCATTCTTGGCGCCGGAGGCACGGATGTCGCCGCGTAGCGGCGCCCCGCCGTCAATCAGAAACTTGTCCATCTGAACCTCTTTCACTTCGCATCGCGATCGACATCTCCATGCCGGCCGCCGGTTGAAACCTCGGCATGCGACAGTCCGGGCCGGCGCGAAGACGTGCCAGCATTTTTCGATCGTCGGGAACGACTGGAAAATGAAACCGCTGAGCACGCACGCGGTTTTTTGGCGGCCTGAAAGCCATGCATCGACTTTCCCGGCATCCTACTGGAGAAAACCGGGGTTTGCGCAGTGATCGACATCATGGATTCAGTGTGCCGGTGGCGCTGCCTCATCAGCACTGACCATCACGGCGGCTCGGCAGCACGTCGTTGCCCGGCCGGATCGCCGGAAGCGACGCCCGCGGACGCCTGTTGTTCCCGCGGATGGGTCAGCGACAGCCCGCCGCCAACCAGCAACGTGATCGCCACGCCGATCGGGACATACCACGTAAACGCCAGCGCATGCCCGTGGATTTTCACCCCGAGCACCACCACGGCCATGATCACCACGGTGGCGATGAAGGCGATCGCGCCGTCGCGCTGGTTGGCGCGTTTGATCAGCAGTCCGAGCAGGAATGCGCCCAGCAACGCGCCGTAGGTGTAGCCGGTGATGCTCAATCCGAGCACCACGACCGGGCTGTGGGTGTCGGTGAACATGGATGCAAAACCGACCAGTGCGCCGGCCCAGAACAGCGTCGAAATCCGCGAGATCCGCAGCATCGTCTTGTCGTCGTAGTCGCGGCGACCGAACAGGCGGATCAGGTCGGTGAGCGTCGAATTGGACATCGAGTTCATGGCCGACGACAGCGAACCCATCGTCGCGCCGAGAATGCCGGCGACCATCAGGCCCGATATGCCCGGCGGCAAACCGTGAATGATGAATTCCGGAAACAGGTCGTCGGGGCCGCTCAAGCCCAGTTGCGCCGGCGTTTGGCCGCCGAACTTGATCCACAGCAGCGTGCCGACCAACGAGAACAACGCGAATTGCGCCATCACGAATACCGCGCTACCGACCATGGCCTTGCGGCTGTCGCGCAAGTTCCGGCAGGCGAGGATGCGTTGCACCATCAGCTGGTCGGCACCGTGCGAGGCCATCGTGAACACGGCGCCGCCGAAGATTGCGGCCACGAACGCGAACGGGCTCGTCAGGATCGGCGCGTGGAAATTGAAGACTTCGAACTTGCCGGCCGCGAACGCGTGGCCGAGGTCGGCCAGCGAAGTTCCGTGCAGCAGGATGCCGACGCTGAGGAGCGCACCACCGAGATAGAGCATCATCTGGATCGCGTCGGTCCACACCACCGCGCGAATGCCGCCGATGTAGGTGTAGGCGACGGTCACCCCGGCCAGCACCACGATGATGACCAGATAGCTCGCGTGCACGCCGATGGCCGCGAGCAGCAAGGCGATCGGGATCGCGGACGCGAACAACCGTACGCCTTCGGCGAGCAGGCGGGTGACCAGGAACGTCGCCGATGCGAGGCCTTGCACCTTGGGCCCGAAACGTATTCCGAGGTATTGGTAGGCGCTAACCAGATTGCCGCGCGCATACAGCGGAAGCAGCACGATCGCGACGATGCTGCGCCCCAACAGGTAACCGAACGCCAGTTCGACGAAACCGTAGGCGCCGAGATACGCGACCCCCGGCACGCTGATCACGGTCAGCGTCGAAGTCTCGGTCGCGACGATCGAGAAACACACCGCCCACCACGACAGGTCGCGTTCGCCCACGAAGTAGTCGGTCGCCGAACGTTGCCTGCCGCTGATGCGCAGCCCGATCGCCGCGATCACGATCAGGTAAATGACGATGATGGCGAGGTCGAGCACTAGTCGGCGTGCCGCATGGCGGACACGACACCCTCGCAGTGACAACGCGTCATGTCGGGATTATGTACCGCATTTCGCACTATCTGCTCCTCGCCGTCGGCAGCACCCTGCCGACATATCCCGTCAATCGTACCCAACCGCCGACGCACGTCACCAATGAAAAACCCGAATGCAGGCATAGCTGCAAGCTATGGGTGAGGTCGCCGCCCGGCAACGCGCAGTATGCTTGCTGCAGAACGAAGTGCTGAAGGCAAAACAAGCGTGACCATCGACGTCAACGGAGTGCCACTGTACCCGCCGACCCGCGTGTTGCTGGGTCCGGGGCCGAGCGAACTCGATCCCGAGGTGTTGCGCGCGATGACGCTGCCGCCGCTGGGTTATGTCGATCCGGCGATGCTGCGGATCTTCGACGAACTCAAGGTGCTGCTGCGCGAAGCCTTGCAGACCACCAACGATTTCGCGATCGCCCTGTCCGGCACCGGCACCGCCGGCATGCAGGCGGCCCTCAGCAACACGATCGAATCCGGCGATGCGGTGGTCATCGGCACGATGGGCTACTTCGGCGAGCGGCTGGCGATGATGGCCGAACGCCTGGGCGCGAAGGTGACGCGCGTCGATGCGCCTTGGGGCACCCCGCTCGACGCGGATCAGATGCGCGACGCGATCCGCAAGGTTCGCCCGCGTGTGGTCGGCATCGTGCACGGCGAAACCTCGACCGGCGTCGTGCAGAACGACATCGCCGACATCGCCACCGCGGCGCATGAAGTCGACGCGTTGTTGGTCGTGGATACGGTTGCGTCGCTCGGCGGTCACCCCATCGACATCGACGCCACCGGCATCGACGTCTGTTACAGCGGCAGCCAGAAGGCGCTCGGCGCACCATCCGGCATGGCGCCGCTGACTTTGAACGAACGCGCGATGGAGCGCCTACGCAAGCGCGAATCCCCGGTGTCGAGTTTTTACCTCGACGTACTGGCGCTGGAAAAATACTGGTACCAGGGCCAATACCACCACACCATCTCGGCGCCGTTGGTATACGCGCTGCGCGCGGCATTGCTCGGCTTGCACAACGAAGGATGCGAGTGTCGCTGGGCACGCCATCAGCACAACTTTGTCGCGTTTCGCGCCGGCATCGAGGCATTGGGCCTGAGCATCCTGGCGGCGCCCGAACACAGCCTGCACACCGTGGCCGGCGTACTGTTGCCCGATGGATCGGATGCAGGCGAAATACGAAAAGCATTGCTGGACCGCTTCAGCATCGAAGTCGCGA
>JAICIW010000080.1 GCA_025928735.1 Rhodanobacteraceae bacterium
AATGGCGCGAGGAAGAAGCGGCGATCGGCGAATACCTCTCCGGATATGGTGCACACCTGCCCGCCGCGCTGAGGGCCGCACACCAGCGTGTCGTCGACGCACTGGACGCAGACGCACGACCGGCTGCCCCGGCGCGCGCCGCGGCCGCGGCGCGTTGATGATCCGCCTCCTGGCGAAAGCCGGAGTGACCATCGCGTTGCGCAAGTTGGAGTGAGTGGCTTTGCGCAAAGCCCAACGGCTTTTGCCGAGGTTGGGCTTTGCGTTGCGGATCGCCCGAATGCGACCGCGCCGATGCCGGTCAGGATCGGCACCGGCACCGGAAGGCCGGCCACCTGAGGCAGGGCGCCATCAGCCCGGTGCGTGCAACGGCAGCCAGGCGCTCACATCGCATTTGCCAGCGCTACGGCCAGACGTTCGCGTGCGGACCCACCTTGCCATGGCGCTGCGGCCGAATCACGCAGAAACGCTGGCCGGTGGGCGCCTCCATCACCACCCAGGTCTTGATGGCTTGCACGCGCTTCGCACCCAGCGCTTCCAGCCGGCGCACCTCCGCCTCGATGTCGTTGCTCTCGATGTCGAGGTGCACCCGGCTTTCGTGATCGACCTTCTGCACCATCACGATGGGCTCATCGTCATGGGTTTCGATGTCGACGTACTTTGAATCCTCATCCGGTTTGTACGGACGACCCAGCGCCTCCGACCAGAATCGCGCCGCCGCTTCGAGATCGTCGGTCTTGCAATCGATGATGATGCTGCAGAGCCTGCTGTGGTGCATGGCGCCTCCGATCACGCGCGACGCAATGCCCGATCCACGCTCAACGGCCCCGGCCCCGCCGCCGACAGGTACAGGAACACGAAGCAGAACAGCACCGCGCTGTCGCCGCCGTTGAGGTAGGGGAAGATGTGGTTGGTCGGGAAGTGTGCCATGAAATAAGCGAGCGCCATTTCACCCGACAGAATCAACGCAATGGGACGCGAGAACAGCCCGATCAGCAGCAGCACCCCGCCACCGAACTCCAGGATCCCGGCGAGACCCGGCACCAGCGTGAACAGCTTCGCCGAGGAAATCAGCGCGAACGGACCGGCGGGGAGGTTGAACAGCTTGTCGGCGCCGTGGCACAGGAACAGGAACGCCGCAACGATGCGCAGGATGCTGAGCAGATACGGTGACGCCTTGGTCCAGGAATTGCTGCCGGCCATGCTGGTTCTCCCCCTTGGTGGAAAAGCGATGGGGCCGGTCGCACCGCCGGCCGGCCCCGTGGGCGAACCATACATCAAATGTCGCCAGCGAACGGGGGTGTGCGGCAATCAGCCGCTGCACAGCGCCTGCACGTCCTCGATGGCTTTCGGGAGTGCGGCGGTCAGCACCTCGCTGCCGCGTGCACCCACCGCCACATCGTCCTCGATGCGAATGCCGAGCCCACGCCACTTCGGCGGCACCGTGGCATCGTCGGGCGCGATGTAGATGCCGGGTTCCACGGTCACCACCATGCCTGGCTCCAGCATGCGCGGCTCGTCGTCGACCCGGTAATCGCCGACGTCGTGGACATCCAGCCCGATCCAGTGCCCGGTCTTGTGGGGAAAGAAGCGTTTGTAGTCGCCCGATTTCAATGCCGCGCGCGCACTGCCCGGCAGCAGCTTCAGCGCGCACAAGCCGTGCGCAATCATGCGCGTTGCCGCGTCGTGTGCGGCGGTGAATGGAGAGCCCGCGCGTACTTCCTCGATGGCGGCCTGCTGGGCGTCCGCAACGACGCCGTACAGCGCGCGCTGTTCGCGCGAAAAGGTTCCGCCGACCGGCCAGGTGCGGGTGATGTCGGACGCGTAGCACTCGACCTCGGCGCCGGCGTCGATCAGCAGCAGATCGCCGCGGCCCAGCTTGCCGCGATTCCGCGTGTAGTGCATCACGCATGCATTGGGGCCGGCGGCAACGGTGGGTGGATACGACGGCACCGCGCCGTGCGCGCGCATCGTGTGCAGCAATGCAGCTTCGACTTCGTACTCGGCGGCGCCGGGACGCGCTGCGCGCAACGCCTCGCGTTGCGCGTCAGCCGCGATTTTGGCGGCGCGGCGCATCAATGCGATTTCAGCTGAAGACTTGTACAGGCGCAGCTCGTGCAGCAAATGTCCCAGCGCCACGAATTCGCGCGGCACCACGCCTCCGCCGCGGCTGCTGCGCAGGCGCCGCATCCAGCGAAGCAGTTGCGCATCGAATTCGTTCTCGCGTCCGAAATGGCAATAAAGGCGCGTGCGGCCTTCCAGCATGCCGGGCAGGATGTCGTCGATGTCCTCGACCGGAAACGCGTCCGCGACGCCGAACTGCGTAGCCGCATTTTCCGGCCCGATGCGGGCGCCCTCGAGGCGTTCGCGCGCGGCATCGCGCTCGCGGCAGAACAGCACCGCTTCGCCGCTTGCACGACCGGGCAACAGCGCCAGCACCGCATCGGGTTCCGGAAACCCGGTGAGGTAGTGGAAGTCCGAATCCTGGCGATACGGCCAGGCGGCATCGGCGTTGCGCATCCGCTGCGGCGCGGCCGCCACCACCAGCGCGGCGTCTTCGCCGGCCATGCGCATCAGTTCGGCGCGCCGACGCGCGAACTCCGAGGGTGCAATCATTGACGCCTCGCGGGTGCGAGCTCTGCGTGCAATCGGGCGACGCCGCTTTGGATGAAATCGAGCACGTCGTGCAGCGAGGCATCATCATCGTCGTCGCAGCTGAGGTGCATCGCCGCGATCTGGCTGAAGTCCTCCAGCAGTTCGCGGATCTCTGGCATCTTCACCGCCTCGGCCAGCTCGCCCTTCAGCGCCAGCCCGCCCAAAAATCCGCGGCACCAGTCGACCATCGCATCGGCGCGCGCCGCCAGGGAACCGGAAGGCAGCAGCGGCGCGACTGGCTCGCCGGTCTGCAGTCGATGGGAAACATCGCCGGACAGCCCATCCAGCATTGCGTGCAGTTCGTCGACGGCGCCGGGCTCGTCACCCTCCAGCGCCAGCGCCGCCAACAGTTCATGGGCGCGACCGTGCCCACCCGCGCACAGGTAGCCGGTGACCGAACCATGCAAGTCGGCGGGCGAGACGCCCAGTTTCGCCCGTGCGAGCGCCGCCTCCAGGTTTTCGTAGCTGGGCGTTTGCATGCCGGTGGTGTCGTGTCCAGTGCCATCTGCCATTCTAGGGAAAGTCCGGCGCGTTGCCCACGACGCGCCATGCGCGTTTGAGTACACTTGTCCGGCAGCCGCCGACTGCCTTCAAGGCAGACGCGCAAATCAGGCTGCGCTTCGTCAGGGGCGATCCCTTTTCATCATGAGTCGCATCGCATCCGGATCATCCGCGGTCAGACTGCGATCCGCCCACCCGCGGATCACGCGCTTGGTGTCGGGCGCGCTCGCCATCCTGATGGCGATCAGCACCGCACGCGCCGACAGCACGCCGGCTTCGTGGCAGGCGTATCAGCGCGACTTCCATTTCCAGCAGCTCGACAGCAGCGACGGGCTGGTGCAGAACTCGGTGTCGCTGATCTTCCAGGACCAGCAGGGTTTCATGTGGCTGGCCACCCAAGGCGGACTGTTCCGTTTCGACGGCTATTCACTGCGGCGCTATACGCACGATCCGAACCGCAGCGACAGCCTGCCCGATGATTATCTGGTCACCTCGCTGGCTGACGCGGGAGAGGGACGGCTGTGGGTCGGCTCGTCCACGGGCGGCTTGATCTTGTTCGACCCGGCGGCGGGCAAGGTGCTTCCGCTTCCGGCTGCGGTTCAGCGCGGAGGTTCGGCAGTCACCGGACTGCTGCTTCTGCCTGACGGGAATGTGTTGGTCGGCACGCCGCATGGCATTGACCGGCTCGTCACTGGCGCCACGCCGCAGTTGCAACGTGTTTGGGCCGAACCCGACGGCGCCCGGGAGTGGGTGCGCGCGTTTACGCGCTGCCCTGATGGCGGTGTTTATGCGATCGCGGCGGATCAGATTCTCGCGCTCGACAAGGCCGGGCATACCGCGCGGGTCCTCGCCACCAACGAGCAGCCCATCGATGCGTTGTATTGCGGGCCGCACGGACACCTGCTGCTGGGCGACGCGCACGGCCTCGACAGCGTGGATCGCAAGTCGGGAACCATCGCTTCCGTCTGGCGCGGCGCGAATGGCGCAAATACCGGCGTGCGCGCGGTGACCGGCGATCACGCCGGCAACATCTGGCTGGCCCTGTCCGACCACAGCCTGTTGCGCCTGAACGACAACGGCAGCATGACGCAGGTGAAGCCAGCGCCGATTGGCATCACTGGGGGACTCCCGGATTCCGGTATCGAAACACTGTTCGTCGATCGCACCGGGTTGCTGTGGGCGGGTACATCGACTGCCGGCGCAGTGTGGACGCGACCGGCCGGAAGTCCCATTCAGGCTGTGCTGAACATCTCAGGCAACTTGCGCGACCGAACATACGTGCGCGCACTCCAATCTGCACCGGAGGGTCAGTTCTGGCTGGCGCTGAATGATGGATTGGTCCGCTACGACCCCGCGACGGGAACCGTGACCAGCTACGCCTCGGCACTGGACCAAGCGGTCGCAAGCGCGCCAGTGGCGGCGTCGCCCTCCTCCATGGTGATGCTTCATTCCCGTGCCGCAGGACGGGGCATCGGCATTTTCGGAATTCTCCAGGACACAGACGGTGGACTGCTGCTGCCTTCCAATCGCGGCATCCTGCGTTTCGACCCTGCCACCGGGAAGGCGGGCTTTGCCAATCTTGGTGGCGCGCCGGCGAGCTCGCCCGTGCGCGCGTTGTTCCGCGCCCGGAATGGCGATTTGTGGGTTGCTCCGTACGGCGCCGGTCTCCTGCATCTTCATGAGCATGCCATTGCGCAGCGTTTCGACGCCGCACACGGCCTTGCCAGCAACAATGTCATGACCATCGGCGAGGACAGGAAGGGCAACATCTGGGTGGGTACCACCAACGGCGTGTCGATGATCGACCCCGCCAGCGGCAAGGTGCGCAGCTTCCGTGAAAAGCCGGGCGACAAGCAATCATTGGCCGGACGCACGGTGGTCAGCTTGCTGGTCACACGCAAGGGCCAAGTGTGGATCGGCTCGTTTTCCGGCATCAGCCTGCTCGAACACATCGATGATCGCGGCGCGCAATTCCGGCGCTACGGCATCGGCGATGGCCTGCCCGACGACACCATCGACTGCATGCTGGAGGACGGCAGCGGCGACATCTGGTTCAGCACCAATCTCGGCATCGGACGGCTGGATCCGGCGACCGGCCTGATCCGCAGCTACGGGCTTGCCGATGGCGTGCAGGGCAGCGAGTACAACACGGGCGCCTGCCTGCGGACAGCCGCTGGCAAGCTGCTGTTCGGCGGTCACGGGTTCGACATCATCGACCCGTCGGCAGCGGTCCCCGCCGCGCAACACGCACCGGTCGTCATCACCGATTTGTACGACAGCAAGGGCCGCATTCCGGTCCCTGCATCGAGTTCCGAGCCGGTGACGATCGGGGCTCGCGACCGCGACATTTATGCCGACTTCGCCACGCTCGATTTTTCGGCGCCGGGCCACAATCGCTATCGCGTTCGCCTGATCGGCCATGACCGTCAGTGGAGCAGCCCGACTCGCGACCGCTCGGTCGCGTACACCAGCCTGGCCCCCGGCAATTACCGACTGGAAGTGCAGTCGGTGCTGCGCGACGGCAGTCCCGGCAATACCGCCAGCGTGGCGTTCCTCGTGAAATCGGTCTGGTGGTGGAGTACCGCCATGCGGTTGGTGTACGGCTTCGCGATCGCACTGCTGATCCTGATCGCGGCGCTCGGCTGGCGCAGTCATCACCTCGAGCAGGTCCGCCATCGCCGCCAGTTGCGACTGCGCGAAAGCCGGCTGCGACAGGCGCTGTGGGGATCGGGCGACGAATTCTGGGACTGGAACCTCGAACAGGGCACCATCCTGCGGCTGGGTCCGGAAGGCACACCCGGCGGGCATCACGAACAATCCGTGCCGGCCGACGAGTGGCGTCGCACCATGGTGCATCCCGAGGACCTCGCCAACCTCGATCACGCGCTGGCCGAGCACCTCGCGGGCCGCACCGAGCATTTCGAAGTCGAACACCGCGTACGCGGCCGCGATGACGAATGGACCTGGGTGCTTTCGCGCGGCAAGATCATCGAGCGCGACGCGGAGGGCAAGCCGCTGCGCGTGTGCGGCACCGAGCGCGACATCAGCGCGATCCGCGCCGCCGATCGCGACCGCCGCATCGCCTCCGAGGTCATCCGCAACATGAGCGAGGCGGTCACCGTCACCGACCTCGACTTCCGCTTCATGTCGGTCAACACCGCGTTCACGCGCATGACCGGGTACGCCGAACACGAGGTGCTTGGTCGCGACGCCTCCGTGCTCAATGGCAGCCGCCATGCGCCGGACAGCTACACCCAGTTGCGCCAGACGCTGGCGGAAACCGGCCACTGGCGCGGCGAGCTGTGGCAGCGCCGCAAGGATGGCGAAGAGTTCCTGTGCTGGGTGGAGCTGAACGAGGTGTGCGACGCCTCGGGCCAGCGCACCCACATGATCGGCGTGCTCACGGACATCACCGACCGCAAGCGCGCCGAACAGGAACTGCGCTACCTCGCCAACTACGACACCCTCACCGGGCTGCCCAACCGCGCGCTGCTGGGCGAACGCCTGGGCGCGGCGGTAATCAGTGCGCGTCGCGGCGGCCACAAGGTCGGGCTGTTGTTCCTCGATCTCGACCGCTTCAAGCACGTCAACGACTCGCTCGGCCACACCGCGGGCGATCGCACGCTGAAAGCCGCAGGCGCGCGTCTGCGCCAGTGCGTGCGCGAGAACGACGTGGTCGCGCGACTCGGCGGCGATGAATTCACCGTGGTGCTGGAGGACCTGGCCGATACCCGCGGCGCCGAGGAAATGGCCCAGCGCCTGATCCGCGCGTTCGCCAAACCCCTGCCAATCACGGGCACCCAGGAAACCGTGATTTCACCCTCGATCGGCATCGCGCTGTATCCCGACCACGGACAGACCCCGGCCGACCTGCTGAAGTGCGCGGACACCGCGATGTACCAGGCCAAAGCCAGCGGCCGCAATACCTGGGCGGTGTACCACCCCGGCATGGACGCGCGGGCGCGCGATCACGCCACGCTGATCAACGCGCTGCGGCGCGCGCTGGATCGCGGCGAATTGCGGCTGGTCTACCAGCCCAAGATGGACCTCCACACGGAAACGATCACCGGCATGGAGGCGCTGCTGCGCTGGCACAACCGCGACCTCGGCGAGATTCCGCCGAGCGTGTTCATCCCGCTTGCGGAAGAAACCGGTCAGATCCACGAAATCAGCGCATACGTATTCGCGACCGCCTGCGCCGACCTGCGCCGCTTCCGCGAAAGCGGCCACCGCAACCTCATCATGGCCATCAACCTGTCGGCGGCGCAACTCAACCGCCCCGATCTGACTGCACACATCTGCGACCTGCTGGCCGAACACGACGTGGCGCCGAACCAGGTGGAACTGGAACTGACCGAGAGCATGGTCATGGCCAATGCCGAACTGTCGGTGCGCCTGCTCGGCGAGCTGAAGTCAATCGGCGCACGCCTCGCGATCGACGACTTCGGCACTGGCTATTCCTCGCTGGCATATCTGAAGCGGCTGCCGATCGACACGCTGAAGATCGACCAGGAATTCGTGGGCGACATCACCACCGATCCCGACGACGCCGCGATTACCGCCACCATCATCACGATGTCACATTCGCTGCAGCTCAAGGTGGTGGCCGAGGGTGTCGAAACCGCCGAGCAACTTGCGTTCCTGCGCGCGCAGCATTGCGATGAAATCCAGGGCTACTGGCTCTCCCGCCCGCTTTCGGCGGAAGCGTGCCTCGATTTCCTGAATCGCCACGCCGCCGCGCCGATCGTCATCTGAAAGATGCGACGCATGCGAACAGTCCTACGTCAACATCCTGATATATTCGCGCCATGAACACCGCCGCCAATTCCGTCGAAGCCGAACTCGTCGCGTTGTCCCGGGCGCTGGACCAGGCGCTGGAACGCATGCGCCGTCTCGCCGAGGAGAACGCCAGCCTGCGCCGCGGGCGCGACCAACTGGTCGGCGAACGCGCCGCGCTGATGACCCGCAACGAACAGGCGCGTGCGCGGGTCGAAGCGATGATCGAGCGTCTGAAATCGCTCGAGAACGCAGGTTAGGG
>JAICIW010000335.1 GCA_025928735.1 Rhodanobacteraceae bacterium
GGCAACACGCCGGCGTCCGGATTCGATTGTTCGGGCCTGGTCGATTACGTGTTCAGGACCGAAGCCGGCATCGCCTTGCCCCGCACTTCGCACGAAATGGCCGCGCTGGATGCACCGACCATCGACCGCGCCGATCTCGAACCCGGCGACCTGTTGTTTTTCGGCAAGCGCCATCGCGTCAATCATGTCGCGATTTATGTCGGAAACGGCCGCTTCGTGAACGCGCCCGACGCCGGCGGCACGGTGCGGCTGGACGAACTGGATGGCTACTACTGGCGCGATCACTACCTGTTTGCCAAGCGTGTGCTGACGCCACGCCTTCGCGCCGCCCTGGCGGCGGATTGAACCATCGGCCGACGCGTGCGCGATCGCCCGCGCACGCAGCACGGCAAGCGACCCAACGGAATCCATATGCAGAACTTCACCCTGTTTGTAGGCCGGCTCGGACTGTCGCTGATCTTCATCCTGTCCGGCATCGGCAAGCTCATGGCCTATCACGCCACCGAAAAGGTGCTGATCGCGCACGGCCTGCCGCCGGGGCTGCTGCCGCTGGTGATCTTCGCGGAACTCGGCGGCGGGCTGGCCGTGCTGTGCGGGCTGCTGACGCGCTGGGCCGCAATCGGGCTGTTCGTCTATACGCTGCTCGCGGCGATGATTTTCCACAACAATTTCGCCGACCACGAGCAGTGGATCAACTTCATGAAGAACTTCGCGATCGCCGGCGGCTTCCTGGTGCTGGTCGTGCACGGCGCCGGCGGGCTCTCGATCGACGCGTGGCGGCGCTATCGCAAGCAGAAGCAGAAGATCTTCTTCTGATTGTTTCTCGTGCGATCATCCTTGATCGCTGCCTCGTTGCAGTCGGTTGATCAGCCAAACCGTTCCGAGTCCATCAAGACCAGAACGGCCTTCCATGGCCTGACTTCTCACAACAGCCGCCGCGAATGGAGCCTTGAGTGGCTGTTCTACCCGTGCGCATGTCCACCGGGGTGTGCGTGGCCATGCGCGATTTCCTCGGGCGCGGCGGCGCGCACATCGACGATCTCGATATCGAAGTGCAGGGTCTTGCCGGCCAACGGGTGATTGTGGTCGACGTCGATCGCACTCATGCCGACCTTGTGGATCGTCACCATGCGTTGGCCGCCATCCTTGGTCTGCAGCACCGTGGTCATGCCGGGTTTCAACTTCTGCGCATTCTGGAAATACTTTTTCGGGACGCGCTGCAGCAAGCCTTCCTGGCGCTCGCCGTAGGCGTCTTCCGGCGCGACGTCGATCTCGAACTTGTCACCGGTTTCGCGGCCGGCCAGCGCCTTCTCGACACCCGGCACCAATTGGCTGTGACCCAGCAGCGCCAGCAGCGGCTCGCCGCGCTTGCGTGAATCATCGTAGGGCTCGGCCGCGGCGTCGGCCGCGTCGCGCACGCTGTAATGGAAACTGACCACGGAATTATTTTCGGCACGCATGACAATCTCGGGATGGGAGTTGCGCCCCTTGGGTCGAAGGGGCCGCTCGCGCGCAGCGCCAGCGGGGGTTGTGGGGTTCGTTGCTAGTCCGCGACCGCGGACGAATCGCGCATGGTAGCGTCGCCGGTTTCCCGCGTCACGCCGAACTTCACACCGTGCGCTTCCGGTCCGAACCACGTCAGGAACGCCAGCAGCACCGCCACGATGCCGATCCAGACCGACTGCACGATCGCGTAATCGCCGCCATTGCTGTGTGCCACCCAAGCCATTGCGAACGCGGTCCACGACACCAGCAGGTTGCCGATCTGGTAGGCGAAGCCGGGCAGCGTGCCCCGCACATCATCGGGCGATAGTTCGTTCAAGTAACTGGGCACCACGCCCCACGCGCCCTGCACCGCGATCTGGATCCAGAACGCGCCGATCGCCAGCAGCAGCACCGAACCACCGTAGCTCCACAACGGGATCGCGGGCAGCGCCAGCACGCAGGCGATCGCCATCGCGCGGCGCCGGCCGATCTTTTCCGACCACTGCCCGAATACCAGTCCGCCGACCAGCGCGCCCAAATTCAAAATGATCGTCAGCAGGCTGGTCGTGTGGGTGTCGAAGTGCATCTGCAGTTTCAGGAACGTCGGATACACGTCCTGCGAGCCGTGGCTGAAGGCATTGAACACCGCCATCGTCACGATCATGTAACCCAGCAGCTTCCAGCGCCCGCGCATGGTTTCCCCGACGCCACGCCGCACGCCCGCTTGCGTGCGCCGCTGGAACACCGGCGATTCCGGCACGCTGCGGCGCAGGTACAGCACCAGCAGCGCGGGCAGGATGCCGAGCGCGAACATGCCGCGCCAGCCGATCGAGTTGAACAGCAATCCATAGGCAATCGCGCACAGCAGATAACCGCACGGGTAACCCGATTGCAGGATCCCGGAAACGATGCCGCGCGATTTCGCGGGAATCGACTCCATCGCCAGCGACGCGCCAATGCCCCACTCGCCGCCCATCGCGATTCCGAACAGCGCGCGCAGCACCAGCAACGCAAGCAGTGACGGCGCGAACGCGCACGCCAGGCCCAACACCGAATACAGCGTGACATCGATCATCAGGATGCGCCGGCGCCCATAGCGGTCGGCCAGTCGTCCGAAGATCAGTGCGCCCAGCGGCCGGAACGCCAGCGTCAGCAGCAGCGCAAAGGCAACTTCCGGCACGTCGACGCCGAACGATTTCGCCACCGCCGGCATCACCATCACCAACAGGAAGTAGTCGAACGCGTCCAGGGTCCAGCCAAGGAAGGTGGCCGCGACGGTGTGGCGCTGGGTGCTGTCGAGGTCGCGCAGGGCGGCGAGTGCGGACATGGGCGGTTCCGATGCGGCGGGACGAGCGAAGCGGCGAGCATAGCGCCGCGTGCACGGGCCCTGCACGGTCGGCGATTA
>JAICIW010000173.1 GCA_025928735.1 Rhodanobacteraceae bacterium
CTAAGAAGAGGGTCAGGTTCACTTACGGCTCGCGAGGGAAGTGAACCTGATCCCGTTCTCTTCCTTCGAACGCGCCTAAACAGAGAGAACCGGCGGGGGTTTGCTCTCGTGCTTCGCTGCAAATGATTCGACCCGCTCGAACGGAATGCGATCACCGGCGTCGCGCCCGTACCAGCAATCGACGATGTGCCCTCCCTCATCGATCAGAAAATCGGCCGGCAGGAGATTGTTGGTATTCAACCCAGCCAATCCGACGATACGCAGTCCTCTGAACAACGTCGGGATACGGGTAACGATGGCCTTGAGCTTTCGCCAGAACGAGCGCTGGATGCCGTAAGCGTCATGTGAGGCGGCGGTGGGATCTGCGATCACCGTGAACGGACGCGGCTTGCGCGCAGCGAAGCGCTTGACGCGCTCAGGTGTGGCGGCAAACACCGCAATGATCTCCAGACCTTGCCTCGCGAGCCGCTCATGGCGATTGGTCAGCTCATAGACCCGGAAATTGCAGAACGGGCAGCTGGCATCACGAAAGAAGCACAGCAAGGTACGGCGGCCTGTGGCACCGCCGATCATGGTGGTCTTCCCGTAGATGTCCGTGAACGCCAGTTGGGGCGCAATGGTGGGTGGCTTTAGCCGCATCTTTCGCCCCTGGTGCAGGTACAACAAGAGTGCCGCCGCAGATCGTGGAGCTCCGGGCCAGCGCAAGTCATCATCGTAGTGGCGATGCAATCAGTTCGAGGCGCGGCTCCGCACGCTGTTGCCGGGACCGCAACACGCGCACGATCTCACCAGGTGGCAACGGGTGCGAATACAGGTAGCCTTGCCCTTCGGCGCATCCCACCTGCAGCAGGAATTTGCGCTCGGCTTCCGTTTCGATTCCCTCCGCGATGGTGACCAGGCCAAGGTTTGTTGCCATCGCCACGATTGCACGTGCGATCACGGCGTTGTTGGTATCCGCAGGCAGTCCCGTGATGAAGGATCGGTCGATCTTCAGATAGGCCACTGCGGGCAACTTCAGGTACGCCATCGACGCATAACCGGTGCCAAAATCGTCGACCGCGATCCCGATACCCATCGCGTCGAGCGCGCGCAGCGTCCGATCGGTGTCCTTGCCCATCCGCAGGATTGCGCCTTCAGTGATCTCAAGGACCAGCCGCGTGGGCGCGACGGCACTCGCCTGCAATGCAGCTTGCACCGCTTCCACGAAGCCGGCACGTCCAAACCAGTGGGCCGACACGTTCACCGCCACCCGGATGGGCGGCAGACCCAATCGGTCCCAAGCATGGATCTGCGCACACACCGCGTGCATCACCCATTCGTCGACGTGCCGGATCAAGCCCATGCTTTCAGCCACGGGAATGAAATCGCCCGGCATCACGATGCCGCGCGTCGGGTGCTGCCATCGCAAAAGTGCTTCGACGCCGGTAATGCGTCCTGTTTCGATCTCGATGACCGGCTGATACAGCATTCGAAACTCACCACATGCCAGCGCCCTGCGCAGCTCCGTGGCCAGCATTCTTCGCCGGCTGGCATCAGCGTGCACCGCGGGGGTATAGAAGCGCCAGGTATTCCGCTCCTCGGTCTTTGCCACGTACATCGCGGCGTCTGCATCGGCAACCAAGGCGCTGGCGTCACCCTCACCCGGCGCAGACACCGCGATCCCGATGCTCGCGGTCACAGCCATCTCATAGCTGTCAATCTCGAACGGTTCCGCCAGTGCGGTGCACAGCCGGCGGGCCAAAGAAGCCGCTTCCTCCCGACGCAGCAACCGGGGCATCAGCACCGTGAACTCATCGCCGCCGATGCGACTCGCAACATCGCCTTCGCGCAATTGGCCCAGAATACGCTCGCCTACGGGCATCAACAGGCGATCGCCCATGGCATGACCGTAGCTGTCGTTGACGACCTTGAAGCTGTCGAGATCGATGAACAGCACCGCCACGGCAGCCCCGTCGATCTTTGTCTGTTCAATTGCCGCTTGGCACAGGCGCTCGAATTCGACCCGGTTGACCAGACCCGTCAGGGCGTCGTGGGTGGCAACGTGCTCGAGCCTGCGGCGGCTGGCCTCGGCGACCGAGGTGTCGCTGAACACCGCAACGAAATATCGTACGCGCTGATTGGCGTCGCGGACGGCCGTGATGCTGAGCCTTTCGGAATACAGGCTTCCGTCGGCACGCTGATTTTGCACATCGCCCGACCAGTGCCCCGATTTCTCGATCCCCCTCCACATCGTGGCCGGCAGCGGCGCGCCATCGGCGCCATGGCGCGTCTCGCCCAGGTACATGCCCACCAGTCTTTCCTGGGCAAACCCGGTCAACCGCGTCGCCGCCGGGTTGGCCGACACCACGCGCCAATGCGTGTCGGTAATGATCACACCCTCCGCGATGCTGGCCAACGCCTCGGCAGCCGTGCGTATCTCGCGCTCGTGTTCCGCGCGTGCCGACATGTCATGGATGATGGCTTGACGGATCATGCGACCGTCGAGCGCAATGACGTGGCTCTGGATCTCGACTGGCCGGGTGCTTCCATCGCAATCGCACAGCTCGTTGTCACCCCAGAGCCCCCCACGAGAAGCTTCACGGGCAAACAAGCTTGCATATTGACCGCCGCGCAGCTCCTGCGGGTCGAGCCCCGTCCATGCCCCAGCCGCAGGGTTGGCGTCGATGATGCGGCCACTCGCTTCGTCCACCATGACGATCGCATCCGCCGTGTCATCGAACAGTCGGCGGTACCGCTCCTGGTCGCCGCGGATGGCAGTGAGTACCCGGCGTGCGATCCACCCCCACACCAACAACGCGGCGAATACGAAAAACGCGACGCCCGCGGACACCACCCTCGCGAACACCACCGAACCGGTGGCAAGGGTCATGGAAAACTCGTTGGTCGTCTGTTGTACGGATTTGTTGATCTCGCTGATGCGGCGGAGCTGACCGGCGACTTTCAAACGGTCAACGTGGTGCGTTGAATATTGGCGATGCAGGCTGGAAGCGATCTCGCCCAGTTCGGCCACGTATGCGTCGCTCGCGTGCCACTGCCTCAGCGCGGTCCCCATGTACGGTGCGTGCGAAAAGTGCTGGAAGACGAAAATTATGTTGGGGATCGACACGGGCAGCATGTACGCGCGGTGCAGCGTTGCGACAACATGCTGGTAATCGAAGTGCCCGGACAGAACCTCGTCGCGCGCCGAGTTGTAGGCCGTCACCACGGCGTAGTTGCGCTGGAAATCGGCATAGTCGGCCTTGTTGCCGCTGCCGGCGTAGGCCAGCAGGTCGAAAGTCGCCCGATTCTGAGCCTTTGACCACATGCTCTCGCCATTGAGCACCCCGGCGAGCGCGGTCTGCCCCTGCAGGGCAGCCCACATGAAAAACAGGATGACCGCCACGATGGCGGCAAGCGCATACCCAAGCGGCAACAGCCGCTTGAACTTGGAGTTCGGTCGGAGCTGAGGTAAGTTCCCGCGCACGGGCTGGGGTTACATCTCATAAAGAATCGCATTATGGCCAAGCATTTTGTGTGCCAGCTCTGGCAGCCGCGCGCGGCTGCCAGACTTTGGGCGTCATTCGTCGGGAGGCGACAGGAGCCACAATGGATTTCCCCGACGGGAAACTCGGGACCAAGTCGTGGCCGTTGGTCCACAAGTGGTGCGGTGGATCTGCGCTGATGTACGAACCAGGCTGCTCGACAGCGGACCGTCACGACAGTCAGCTTCGGGTCGGTCCACTGCGGTCCGTGAAGCCAGCCCTGGGTGCTTTTATGCAGGCAAGCGGTCGAGCATTGCGTCGAGCTTTGGATCATCGGGTGGCTGGATCAGGAATTCGTCTTGCAGCACCGCGCGGATTTCCGCAGTGGTGGCGAGGGTGCGCTTGGTGCTGGCGTCGCCGGTGATGTGCTCGGCGAATTGGCGATTGCGTAGCGTGAGCCTGCGGCCGGTCGGCGCTCTGGCGGCGGTGAGGCCGGTGACGAAGTGTGAATCGGGATTGGTGGACGTCCAGTAATTGCTGACGCGATAGTCGGCCGGGAATTGCGGTTGCAGGTCGAAGCGGTACAGCGTCTGCCACGCATTGGCCGCGAAAAGTTGCAACCGCCAGTCGCTGTCGTCGCGGCGGATCAGCCGGAAGGGTTCGTGCGGCATGGCCTGTTCGATGTCGGGAACGAGTTCCAGCGGACCGGTAGGCGTGTTGCCGCCGAAGCCGCAGTCGGCCAGCCATGATTTTCCTTCGGCTTCGACGCGCAGCAGCATGTGGGTACGCGCGGTGATCGCGCCTTCGGGTTGTCCCCACAGCACGCGGGCGGCGAGGTCGGTGACCTGGAAGCCGATCGCGCGCAGGGCCTCGCTCAGCAAGCGGTTTTGTTCGAAGCAGTAGCCGCCGCGGCCGTCGCGCACCAGCTTGCGCTGCACGGAGGCGATGTCCAGGGAGGGCGAGATGCCGAGGAACGGATCGAGGTTTTCGAAGGGAATCGCAGCGACATGCGCGGTGGTGATGGCGCGCAGGGTTTGCAGGTTGGGTGCGATGGGGGTTCGGACGCCGATGCGTTCGAGATAGGCGTGGATGTCGATGGATTCGGTTGGTGGTGCTTGTTGCATGAGTTGTTTCTGCTATTCCGGAAAACCGATTGACTCGCCGCATTCTGCGGCTCGCCCTTCGGGCCATCGGCTGCGCCGATGTTCGCTTTGGCATCCTGCCTCCGCAGTCGGGTTCCGCCGAAAAAAACCGCGGCGGCCCCGGAATGACGAGCAAATAATGGACTTCTTTTGCATCTCGCGTTTTTCGCTATTGCGAAAAAGTCACTGGATCCCCGCTTTCGCGGGGATGACGAGCAAAACAAAGGCACGCGTTGTACTTCGCTGCGGGATCAATGCGTGGCGTTGCCGAGTTTGCGTTCCAGGAAACCCACCGTCGCGGTGTCCGCCTTCATCCACGAGGCGTGGCGCAGGAAGCCGTGGATCTCGTTGGGGATCACCATTTCCTCGAACGGCACGCCGTGTTTCTTGAGGCGCGGTACCACGTCGGTCATCTGGAAGAAGTGCACGTTGTGGTCGTCGTCGCCCTGGATCAGTAGCACCGGTGATTTCCATTTCGCGATGTCGGCGTCGGGCGAAGAATCCCATGCCACCTTCAGCGCCTGTTTGTAGTCGCCTTGTTCGTAGCGTCCGTTGGGGTTCTGGTCGAACCACCAGCCGATCGCGCGCGACCAGTCGTGCAGACCGTGCATGTCCACGCCGGCCTTGAAGATGTCGGAGTTTCTTGCCAATGCGAGCGCGGTGAGGTAGCCGCCGTAGGAACCACCCCAGATGCCGATGCGCGCGGGATCGACGCCGTGCACGTGTTGCAGGTATTTCGCGCCCGCGACGACATCCTGGTATTCGGATGCGCCAGCCGGCCCCGCGTGCGGCGGATTGTGGAACGCATGCCCGTAGCCGATGCCGAGCCGGTAGTTCACCGACAGCACGGTGAAGCCGTGCGCGGCGAGATACTGGTTCACGGCGTAACTGTTGGTGTAGTAATCCATGTAGTGCCAGCCCAGCAGCATCTGCCGCGGCGGCCCGCCATGCACGAAGATCATGCCCGGCTGGTTGGC
>JAICIW010000015.1 GCA_025928735.1 Rhodanobacteraceae bacterium
CATCCGCAGGATGAAGGACGCCGCGCGATTCAGCACGCCGGTGCGGTCCAGCCCCGCACCCATGATCATGATGCCGATCAGCGACAGCACGGCGTTGGATGCGAAACCGTCGAACAGTTGCGTCACCGGCATCAGGCCGGTAATCCCGATCACCACCACGATGAGCAGCGCGACGATGTCTGCGCGCACCCATTCCAGGATCAGCATGATCACGGTGAAGCAGACCAACCCGAGCACCAGCATCATGTCGGGGGTGAGGGTCAGCTCCATCGGGCCAAGGTCCGGTCAGGTCAGGATAAATAAGGTCAATCTTGAGAGCTTTCGCTCACCTTCACATCGCCACGCTCCCGCCCCCTTGACTCAAGGGGGCAGAAGCCGTGGGTCGTGTGATGGTGGCACACGGTCGTACAACAAATCCGTAACCGGATGTCCGAGATCGAGTCCGCGCCGCTCGAAACGCGTTTCGATCCGCCATTCGGGTCGCTTCGATTCGCCACTTTCCCCTGTGCGCAATCGCCAGCCCGGTTGCGCGGCCAGCACTTCCTGCATGTGCGAAGCATACTGGGGCCAGTCGGTGGCGAGATGCAACAGACCGCCCGATTTCACGCGCGTCGTCATCAGTTCCATGAAAGCGGGCTGGATCAACCGCCGCTTGTGGTGGCGCTGCTTGGGCCAGGGATCGGGGAACCAGATGCGTACTTCATCCAGCGCGGCTTCGGAAATTTCGTCTCGCAGCACTTCCACCGCATCGTGGTTCCAGATGCGGACGTTGCGGGCGTCGCGCGCGGCCAATGCGTTCATCAGCCGGCCGACACCGGGTCGGTGCACCTCGATGCCGAGGTAATCGCGCGCGGGCTCGTGTTCGCCGGCCCACGCCAGCGCCTCGCCGTTGCCGAAGCCTATTTCCAGCACGCGCGGCGTGCGGCGGCCGAATAGCGCATCGAGGTCGCGCGGCGCTCCAGTGTAATCGATGCCGAAGCGCGCCCAGTGTTCCGCGAACGCGCGTTGTTGGGCGGGGGTTATGCGGCCCTCTCGCAATACGAAACTGCGGATGGTGCGGCGATGAGGTGTGTCGGAAGGTTCGTTGCCGGATGCCATCCGCGCGGTCTCAGGCGATCAGGCCGTCGACCGGGCTGGACGCCGAGGCAAAACGCTTGCGCGGAATGCGCCCGGCGCGGAACGCCGCGCGCCCAGCTTCGATCGCGCATTTCATCGCGTGCGCCATGAGGACCGGGTCCTTCGCGTGTGCGATCGCGGTGTTCATCAACACGCCATCGCAGCCGAGTTCCATCGCCAGCGACGCATCGGAGGCAGTGCCGACGCCGGCGTCGACGATCACCGGAATTTTGGCGTTCTCGACGATTTCCATGATTGTGTAGCGGTTCTGGATGCCCAATCCCGAGCCGATCGGCGCGGCCAGCGGCATCACCGCGGCGCAGCCGAGTTCCTCGAAGCGTCGCGCCAGCAGCGGATCGTCGGTGGTATAGACCATCACGTCGAAGCCGTCCTTCACCAGTGCATCCGCGGCGTCCAGCGTGGTGACGACATCCGGAAACAGCGTCTTCTGGTCGCCGATCACCTCGAGCTTTACCAGCGAATGGCCATCCAGCAGTTCACGCGCCAGCCGACAGGTGCGCAGGGCTTCCTCGACACTGTGGCAGCCCGCGGTATTGGGCAGCAGGGTGTAGCGCGCGGGCGGCAAGGCATCCAGCAGGTTCGGTTCGTCCGGCTTCTGGCCGAGGTTCATCCGGCGTACCGCGAAGGTGACGATCTCCGAACCTGCGGCTTCGGTGGCGCGGCGGGTTTCGTCGAGATCCTTGAACTTGCCCGTTCCCGTCAGCAGGCGCGAGCGGAATGTATGGCCGGCGATGACCAGCGGATCGGAAAGGTCGGGTGAAGCGGCTTGCGGCAGGGCGTTCATGGGTGCATGCGGGGTAGCAAAAAGCAATTGTAGTACGTGCGTTCCATTTCCCTGCGAACAAACAGCTATCGAAAAAATGCTGGTCTTGCCAGGGGAATAAGCCGCGCTCGCTTGGCGAGCGGACGCCGTTGCCAAGCTCGGCCATCCGGGCCTCGCAAAGCAACCCGGCCCTCCGCATCCTGCTTCGGGCGCTCGCGATGTCTCAGGTACATGGTTAGCGCTCGCTGCGCGAGCGGACGCTGTTGCTAAGCTCGCGCATCCGGCGCTCGCTAATCAACCCGGCCCTCGGCATCCTGCCTCGGGCGTTCGCCGACGCGCGATCTGCCACCGGCAGATCGCAAACGCGTCGCCTCACCCTCCCCCAATCGCCTGCACGATCTCCACGCGATCGCCTTCCCGAAGTTCATGTTGCGCATGGCGGCTGCGCGGCACGATTTCGCGGTTCACTTCGACGGCGACGCGGCGCTCGCCGTAGCCGGTGTGGGCAAGCAGGCCCGCAACGGTGGTCGTCGCCGCGCATTCATGTGGCTGGCCATTGAGGTAGATGTGCATGCGCGAAGTTTAGCGCCGTGCGTTGGACAACGGCTGTTGTGGCAAGCCGGACCAGCGACGGCCGTTCCGGTGCCCGAACCTGCCAATGGAATCTGCACGTACTGTCGTCGCATGCGGCAGCGATCACGGACGGTTCGAGAATCGCTGATCGCTGCTCGGAGGCGGGCGCTTGTGCGGCGGCTCGCGATGTTCGGGCGCCGGGTGGTTGCGAGACGGTGGTGTGTTGCGTTGCGGCGCACGCGGTGTTTCCTGTTGGCGCATTTGCTGCTGGCGCTGCATTTCCGTAGCGCGCTGTTGTTGCTGCATCTGCATCGAACGTTGCCGTTGCACGGCCTGTTCGCGTTCGCGCTGCTGCGTCTGCATCTGAGCCTGGCGCTGTTGTTGCATTTGCTGCTGACGCGCGCGTTGTTGTGCGGCTTGATCGCGTTGGGTCTGCATTCGCGCTTGCTGAGCCTGTTGTTCGCGTTCGCGCTGTCGCGACTGGATTTCGGACGGACGCTGTTGCGGGGCCGCGCGATTGCCGGCTGATTGCGGCGCGCGCTCGACTGGCCGCACGACCGGCAATCTTCCCGGGGCCGGCGTGTTGCGTTGCGGTTCGCCGGCGGGCCGGATCATTGGGGCGCGCGGCAAGCTTCCGGGTTCATTGGGGTGCGCGAAGCGCGCGCTGGGCAATTCGCCCGCGCGCCGACTCGGCTGCACCGGCTGATTGCGTGCGGGTATCGGATGCACCGTGTTCTTGAATGGTTCCGTTGGACCGGCACGACGCGCGGCAGGCTCGGTGGACCGCGGCGCCACGACGGGGCGCGCCGGTTGATTGCGCGCTGCCGGTTCGGCCGGACGCGGCCGCGTTGCACCTTGGCGCGCATCCGCGACAGTCGGCACCAGCTTGACGCGATCGTTGTGAGGCGTCGTCGATGGACGATCCTTGCGCAGATCCCGCATCTGTGCCGGCGTCACGGGCTGACCGTGTTGACGCGCGATCACTTTTTCCCGCGCCGCGAACTCGACCGGCCGTGGCGGCGGCTGGTGTCGCGCTACCACTGGCCGCGCAAACGGTTCGCGGCCCTTGAGCACGGCAGGCCGTGGCGTCGGCTTGCGCAAGCCGATGCTGGCCTTGCCGGGATTCACGCCGGGGCGCAGGGCCACTTCGCTGCGTGCGAGCTGCGTGCGATTCAACTTCAGCACCGCCGGGTGCACCGGACGTGCACCCGTGAACACATTGCGCGGGACCGCGGTGACCGCGCCCGGCATCCGGCGATAGGCGTAATCATGACCGCCGCGCGGCGGCGCGCGGCCCGCGCGATAGTCGGCGTAGAAATTGTTGATGACCGTCTTGTTGACGTACACGTTGCGAATGTTGGTGACATTGACGTTGGTGAAGTAACGCCGCGAGGCGTGGAACCATGGCACGTACACGTCGCGCGGCCCCAGCGGGAACCAGCCCACCGGCCCGCCGCCGCCGATCCGGACGGACATCGACAGTCCCGAACCGCCCACGAACGCCACCAGTGCGGGTGCGTACACGGGCCGCACGTGCACCGGCCCCGGCATCCAGCCCCAACGGTTGCGCGCGTACACCCAGCGCCCGTAATGGAAAGGCGCAAAGCCCCAAGGCTGGTCGTCCACCCACGTCCAGCCCCAGGGATCGATCCACGCCCAATGGCCGTAGCGATACGGCGCCCAGCCCACCGGCACGGAAGTCGGATACCACACGTTGCCGTACTCGGGCACGTCATTCCACTGGCCGTACTGGTAGAGATCGTCGCCGCCGATCATCTGCGGCGGCACGTATTGTTCCTGTTGCTGCGCGTAGCGCTGGTAGTTCGTATCGCGCGTTTCGCAGAAGCGGTCGAAATCGTCGGGCTGCGGCAAACCGGTTTCGGCGACGCTGGCGAGCGCCGAATCGTTGAAGCGGTACGAAGTGCCTTCGGCCACCTGGCGGCTGACGCCGTTCTCGCCATACACGATGCCCGCGCCACGGAACACGGTGACCATGCTGCCGTTGCCGTCCGGATTGTCGTCGATGCGATAAATGCCGGGCGCGGAAGCCACGAACGCCACAGTGGGGGTGTCGACCTCGAAGTTCGCACCCTCGTCGAGCTGGCGCACGGCGAGGTTCAATGTGCCTTGGGAGAGTTCGAGCTGGACGTTGCCCTGGTCGAGATCGAGGAAATCGAAGGCACTGCCGTTGTCGATGCGAATGGAAGCATCGCCGAGTTCCAGCACCGCGCGACCGTCGCCGCCGGTCAACAGTCGATCGCCGATTACCATCGGGCGATTGATTTCGACCGAGCCCCAATCGTCCTCGCCAGCCGGCGCAAACTGTACCTGCCCGGTGAGATACGCGAGCCGCGCGACGCGCCCCGGTGCCTGCTCGGCGTTGTCGACGTTCTGGTCGTAAGGTGGCGGGTCGCCGTACTGCTGGGCGTGCACCGCGGCTGCGCCGATCGCGAGGGCACAGGCGGCGCCGGCAATCAGGGTCAGGCGCGGAAGGCGGAAACGTGACATGGCAACCCCCGAGTGGGTCAGGGCGCGTTGGCTGGTCGTCGGCGGCGCCCTTCGTCCGACAGGCATATCACAAGGCGCGCGCGCTGAACGGCGGCCTGCTGGATTCACTATCCGAAGCGAGCCCTAAGAAAGTGTTTAGCGGGCGTTCGAAGGTCGTTGCGCGGCCGGCGCACGCATCGTTACCATCTGCGCTCCGGCGCGGGTGTAGCTCAATGGCAGAGCTGTAGCTTCCCAAGCTACTGACGAGGGTTCGATTCCCTTCACCCGCTTGATTTTGCGATCGTCCATGATCGCTGCATCTCCAGGCACGTCGCGACTGGCCAACACCAGAACGGCCTTCCATGGCCCCCGATCAGAAGCGTCTCGGGGGCAGGCTCTGGCTTTCGATGAAAGCGGCTTCGAACAAAATATCTCGAGGCCCGGTTTGCAAGCGTTCTACAGAGTCCCGTCGTGAAAATCGCAATCCTGTCCCGCAATTCGCGCCTGTATTCCACGATGCGGCTGGTCGCGGCGGCGCGCGCACGCGGACATAGCGTGAGGGTGCTCGATCCGCTGCGTTGCTATCTGCGCATCGCGCATGACGGTTTCGCACTGCATTACGGCGGTCGGGCGCTGAAGGGATTCGACTGCGTGATCCCGCGAATCGGCGCGTCGGTCACGTTCTACGGCACCGCGGTGCTGCGTCAGTTCGAGATGATGGGCGTGTACACGCCGAGTTCCTCGGATGCCGTGCTGCGCGCGCGCGACAAATTGCGCAGCCTGCAGTTGCTCGCGAAACACGGCATCGATCTGCCGGTGACGGTATTCGGCGACAACCCCGACGACACCGCCGACCTCATGAACATGCTGGGGCCGCCGCCGCACGTGATCAAACTCAACGAAGGCGCGCAAGGCAGTGGCGTGGTGCTGGCGGAAAAACCCGCGGCCTCTCAGAGCGTGATCGAGGCATTTCGCGGCCTGTACGCCAACTTTCTGGTGCAGGAGTTCGTGCGCGAGGCGAACGGACGCGACATTCGCTGTTTCGTGGTGGGCGATCGGGTGGTGGCAGCCATGCAGCGCGCCGCGGTCGACGGCGACTTTCGCGCCAACCTGCATCGCGGCGGCACCGGCAGCCCGGCGAAATTGAGTGCGGCGGAGCGCCGCATTGCCCTGCGCGCGGCCAAGGTGCTTGGCCTCGGCATCGCGGGCGTGGACCTGCTGCGTTCCGCGCGCGGTCCGCTGGTGCTGGAGGTCAATGCTTCGCCGGGTCTGGAAGGCATCGAAACCGTGACCGGGCTGGATGTGGCGGATGCGGTGATCCAACACATCGAAGCCGCTTTGGCTTGATGCGTTGTGCGGTGTACGCCCACGACATACATAGTACGAAAATAATCGTTGACAAGCTTGCCTGATGGTACCTAGCATGGGGTTGACCGTGATCCTTGGCGGACTCACCAGCTATGACGGAGTAGGGGGCGATGACTCATATGATTCGAATCATTCTGGCGGTCAGCATCGGCGTTTTGATGCTGCAGGGATGTGCGCAAACGCAACCGGTCAAGCAAAACACGACAGTGCCCGCGGATGCCGCGCAATCCGTTCGGCCGTTGTCGGGTGCGACAGTTCCTGAGGTCGATGGCAAACCGACGATCAACGCAGACACCGGAGCCAAGTTCGAGGCTGTTGCGACGGCGGTTCGACAACAGATGCAGCCGGGCGGCCGCTGGCAATTCGTCGAGAAGAACGAGCGCGCCATGATCGACGACAGCTTTGCCGACATGAGCAAGCTCTTCGGCCAATTCGGGAGCGTGGACAAGATGGACGACAATGCCAAGGTACGGCTGCTGGCCGATCAAAGCACCGTGAACGCGATCCTGACGAAAAAGGACGGTGACCGGCTGATCTGCAAGAGCGTGATTCCCGTGGGTTCACATCTGCCGGTCAAGACGTGCAGGACTTATTCACAAATCCAGACCGAACAGCGCGACACCCAGAATTCGCTGTGGAAGGTCAACGCAACACGCCAGCAAATGCACTGCGGGGCGCAGCAAAACGGTTCGTTCATTCAATGTTGATGGGGCAATGGTCCGCCGTGGCGGACCGTTGGCCAGGCTGTAATTGATCGTTGCAGGGGTGAAACATCATGAATTGCGTCATGCGGATATCTGTCTTGTTGATTGTGGTGGGAATGCTATCGGGCTGCGCGTCGCCGCAGGCGGTCAGGTCCTCAACCACCGCGGCTACCAGTGTGCGGGTTGCGCAAACGCCTGCCGGCAAGACTGGGACGTTCGTGAACGCCGGTACCAGGGCTGACTTCGACGCGGCAGTGCAGGCGACCCGGCAGGAAATGAAGACCGGTGGACGATTCGAGTTCACAGACCGGCGCCAGCGCGAAACCATCAACGACAGATTCGCGACCATGCAGGCGCTGTTCGACAAATACGGCAGCGTCGACAAGATGCCCGATGCGGCGAAGCTCGAGTTGTTCAACGACCAGGAAAAGATCAATGGAATCCTTACCCACACCGATGCCAACCGGCTGGTGTGCAGGACCGAGTTGCCAGTCGGCTCGCACCTTCCCGTGAAGCACTGCCGTACGTATGGCGAAATCCGCCGCTCGGAAAGGGATTCCGTGAATGACATCAGGCGTATGCAAGGGCCGGCGAGAAACGCAATGCCCGGTGTTGCGCCCGGGTCGATCCATTGAGCATCGCCCTGGATACCGCAGTATAGAATGCGTCTTGTTCCTGGATTGGCCGTGAAGCAGGTAACGATGACATCAGTACGCACGAAGTCAGTTGCCAGGCCCACCGAAGCCGAACTCGCGATCCTGCAGGTGCTGTGGGAACACGGCGCCTGCACGGTCCGGGACGTGCATGAAGTCCTGCACAGGCGGGATGGCACGGGCTATACCACTGCGCTGAAGCAGCTTCAGATCATGTTCGACAAGGGACTGGTCGAGCGGGACGAGTCGCAGCGTGCGCATGTGTACCGCGCGGCCGTGACCAAGGAGCGCACCCAGAAGAGATTCCTGTCGGACATGCTGCAACGCGTGTTCGACGGCTCGCCTTCGAGGCTGGTGTTGCAGGCGCTGGGCGATCACAAGGCGAGTCGCGAAGAGCTTGATGAAATCCGCGCGCTGTTGAACCGGCTCGACAAGGACGCAGGCCAATGAACGCGTTCGAGATCGCATCGGCCGGCATATCCACGGTGGGCTGGTGCCTGTTGCAATTCGTGTGGCAAGCCGCTGTGGTTGGCGCCGCGTACGCCATCGTGCGTCTGGTTCTGCCGCGTGGCAACCCGCGTTACCTTGCCGCGATCCTGGCATTGGCGGTGATGGCTGCGTGCCCGATCTTCACATGGCACGCCATCGCCTTCTCCGCGCCGGCGGACGCATTGTCCGAGATGGTCGTGACCGGTACATCGGCGCTTTCGGGCGCGCCAGCCACCTCGGCGTGGAGCTGGCGCACGCTGTTGCAAGCCGCGTTGCCGTGGCTGGTGCTGACGTGGGCCATTGGGGTCGCGGCGTTGGGCGCGCGGGTGTTCCGGCAATGGCGCGGCTTGCGCGCGATGCTGAAGATGGCCGAAAGCCTGCCGGATTGGCAGGCGCGTGCCCGAATATTTGCCGACCGCATGGGGCTGCGCAGACTGGTGCCGGTACTGGCCAGCGTGCGCGTGGCGACTCCGACGCTGATCGGCTGGTTGCGCCCGGCCGTGGTAATGCCGGTGGCGGTGCTGGCACGCATGCCGGCGTCGCAAATCGATCTGGTGCTGGCGCACGAACTCGCGCATCTGAAGCGTTTCGATCACATCGCCAACCTGTTCCAGGTGGTGCTGGAGACGTTGTTCTTCTATCACCCGATGGTGCACTGGATCTCGCGCGAGGCGCGCAACGAACGCGAGTTGTGCTGCGACACGCTGGCGCTGCGCGTAACCGGTGGTGAGCGGCGGGATTTCGTGGCCGCACTGGCCAGCCTCGAAGAGCTGCGCGCCGGCTATGCCGAGCTGGCGCTGGCCGCCAGCGGGGGGGTGCTGGCGGAGCGTGCATGGTTCATCGCGGGCGCTGCCCCGAAGCGTTCGCAGCGGCCTCTGCGAAACCACGTCGTTTTGGCGGTGGCGGCGACCGCGCTCGTGGGGCTGGGCGGGATGTGGTGGCGTGACAACGCTTGGCAGCAGCGTACCGCCGCGTTGCTGACGGCAACCAATGCATCCACCCTGCGTGCGGTGATCCAGGATTCGCTGGGTGATCCCGTTCTATCGCCGATTGCCGATGCATTCGACAAGCCGTCGCTGCTGCCCGTGCGCTATGCCGTCCTCACCGCGGCGGCCGATGAGAAAACGTCACCCGGCCTTCCGGTCCGGATCGCGGCTGTCGACCCGCCGACATTCCACATGAGAGATGCGGCGCTCACGCTTGCACCCGTCGCATCGGTTGCGGCGCCTGCGCACACAGCGAAATGGCTGTCCAGTGCGCCTCGGGCACTGCACACGGTGGCGCCAATCTATCCCCCCGAAGCCTTGTTGAACGGTGTGGAGGGAAAAGTCGTGGTCGAATTCGCGCTGGACGCGGCCGGCATGCCGCGTGATCTCGATGTCGTGGGCGCCAGCGCCGGCGAGTTCGACGTGGCCGCTCTGAGAGCGCTGGCGGGTTGGCGATTCGTACCGCCCGACCTGCCCGGCCGGCGTTATCGCCAGACATTCACGTTCCAGTTGGGTACGGAAACCGCCGGCGACGCGACTGCCGCGCGCGGCTGCCTGGTCACGACCGGCACGCACATCTGTCGTCACGTGTTGCCGGGCGTCCGCGTCCTGCGAAAGTCCGGCCTCTGAACGATTCGAAGCGGGCGTCGGAGCGCCCGGAAGCGATTCTCGCTAAGCTTGCACGGGCGCGCAGGAGCGCGTGTTACCCGGGATTCCCCATGCGCGTACTGGTGATCGAGGACAACAACGACATCGCCACCAATATCGGCGACTATCTGGAAGACCGCGGCCATGTGGTCGATTTCGCCGGCGATGGCGTGACCGGTCTGCACCTGGCGGTGGTCAACGAGTTCGACGTGATCGTGCTGGACCTCACGCTGCCCGGCATGGACGGCATCGAGGTGTGCAAGAAGCTGCGTGGCGAAGCCCACAAGCACACACCGGTCTTGATGCTGACCGCACGCGATGCGCTGGAACAGAAGCTGACCGGTTTCGAATCCGGCGCCGACGATTACATGACCAAACCCTTCGCGCTGCAGGAACTCGCGGCACGGCTGGAAGTGCTGGCGCGGCGCGGCAAGGGGCCCAAGAGCCGGGTGCTGAAGATCGCGGATCTCGCCTACAACCTCGACACGCTGGTCGTCATGCGTGCCGGGCAATCGATCCAGTTGAACCCGATCGGCCTGAAGCTGCTGCAGGCGCTGATGGAAGCCAGCCCTTCGGTGGTCACGCGCCAGGATCTGGAACAGAAGGTATGGGGCGAGGAATTGCCCGATTCCGATTCCCTGCGCGTGCACATCCACGGTCTGCGCGCGGCCATCGACAAGCCTTTCGACAAGCCGCTGATCCACACCCGTCACGGCATCGGCTACCGCATGGTCGATCCGGATGCAGTCCCGACGTAAGCTTCGCTTCCGGCTGATCGTCACCTTCGTGCTGTTCGGCTTCGGCCTCAGCGCGCTGTTCGCCGTGGCTTCGCTGTATGTGCGGGCCAAGGTCGAGAATCAGTTGATCGACCAGAGCCTGGAGGCCGATCTTCGGCAGGCTGTCGAAAACAAGCACCTGCATCCCGAACAACCGCCGCACTCCGACCTGATCGTGGTGTGGTTCTGGAGCGACCGCACGGTCTACCAGGCGCCGCTGGCTTGGCAAGGCCTCAAGCCCGGCGTGTACGACATGCGCGGCGGCAGCGACGGCATGCCGCAACGCTACAAGCTGGCGGTGGTGCGCAAGTACGGCCTGGATGCCTTTCTCACCTACGACATCAGCCGTGAAGACCTCGGCAAGCGCCAGTTGATCACGTCGCTGGTCGCGGCGGTGATCCTGTTCACGATGTTGTCGCTGGCAGTGGGTTACTGGCTGTCGCATCGGGTGATGCGCCCGGTCACCGAACTGGCGCAGCGTCTGCGCGCGTTCCGCAGCGGTCGCCAACTGGAACCACTGGCACCGCATTTCGCCGAGGACGAAGTGGGCGAACTGGCCGCCGCGCTGGACGATTACGCGCAACGCCAGAGTGCGCTGATCCAGCGCGACCGCGAATTCAACTCCGACGTCAGCCACGAACTGCGCACGCCGCTCGCGGTGATCGCCAGCACCACCGAGTTGCTGGTGGCGACTCCGGATTTACCGGAAAAATTGCACACGCGGCTGCAGCGCATCGAACGCGCAGTGAGGCAGGCGACCGAACTCACCCAGGCGCTGCTGCTGCTGTCGCGCGCGGAACGCTCGGGACCCGTCGATGGCGAAACCACCGACGTCGCCAAGGTGGTCGCCGAGGTGATCGACACGCACCGCCCCGACGTCGCCCGCAAGTCGATCGAACTGCGTGCCGAGGTCGAAGCCCAGGTGACGGTGGAGGCGCCATCCTCGGTGGTGGCGGTGGCGCTCGGGAATCTCGTGGGCAACGCCTGCAAATACACCCAGGAAGGCGAAATCGTCGTCCGGGTGCAGGGCGGCCGGGTGCGGGTGGAAGACACCGGCCCCGGCATCAAGGCCGAGGATGCCGAACACCTGTTCGAACGCGGCGTGCGCGGCGAAGGCGAAACCGTCAAGGGCGCGGGCCTGGGCCTGGCGATCGTGCGTCGATTGTGCGAACTCTACGGCTGGCGGGTGACCCTGGCGCCGAGGGCGGAGCGCGGTGCGGTGGCCACGCTGGACTTCGAAATTCCGGCCGAGGGCTGATCCGGATTCGTTGGATTGGGTCCCGTTTTGCGCGCAGGCCAAGGCGTATACTCGGCGCCGTTCGGGGCAGTGCCGCCGCTGGAACAGAACTTGCACGACGCACGGGCGTCGGGCACAGTGACGCCGGTCGTCCGGCCTCGCCCGGCCGGGCAGCGCTTTCTTGGAGGGGGTTCATGGATATCGCCGAACTGCTGGCCTTTTCGGTCAAGAACAAGGCCTCGGACCTGCATCTGTCGTCCGGCTTGCCGCCGATGATCCGCGTGGACGGCGACATTCGCCGTATCAACCTGCCTGCGCTCGAGCACAAGCAGGTGCACGCGCTGGTGTACGACATCATGTCGGACAAGCAGCGGCGCGACTACGAAGAATTCCTCGAGGTCGACTTCTCGTTCGAGATTCCCGGCCTCGCCCGTTTCCGCGTCAACGCCTTCAACCAGAACCGCGGCGCCGGGGCGGTGTTCCGCACCATTCCCGCCGAGGTCTGGACGCTCGAAGACCTCGGCACGCCCAAGGTCTTCAAGGACCTGATCGACCAGCCGCAGGGCCTGATCCTGGTGACCGGGCCGACCGGCTCCGGTAAATCGACCACGCTTGCCGCGATGGTCGATCACGTCAACAAGAACCACTACGGGCACATCCTCTCCATCGAGGACCCGATCGAATTCGTGCACACCGCGCAAAAGTGCGTGATCAACCAGCGCGAAGTACATCGCGACACGCTCGGCTTCAACGAGGCGCTGCGCTCGGCGCTGCGCGAAGACCCGGATTACATTCTGGTCGGCGAAATGCGCGACATCGAAACCATCCGGCTGGCGCTGACCGCGGCAGAAACCGGACACCTGGTGTTCGCGACGCTGCACACCAATTCGGCGGCCAAGACCGTCGATCGCATCATCGACGTCTTTCCCGCCGGCGAAAAGGCGATGGTGCGCTCGATGCTGTCGGAATCGCTGCGCGCGGTGATCACACAGACGCTTCTGAAAAAGGTCGGCGGTGGACGCACGCCGGCATGGGAAATCATGGTCGGCATTCCGGCGATCCGCAATCTGATCCGCGAGGACAAGGTCGCGCAGATGTATTCGTCGATCCAGACCGGCCAGCAATTCGGCATGCAGACCATGGACCAGTGCCTGCAGGATCTGGTGCGGCGCGGTCTGGTGACGCGCCAGGATGCGCTGGCGCGCGCCAAGGTGAAGGAAACTTTCAAGTGACCACGGGATGTGGTCATTCCGTGCAGCGCAGGGATGCGCGTTGACACGGGATCCATTTTCCGAACGGGCATGTCGTTGCGACCCGGAGCGGTATGAAGTGAAGTCAAAACTGGATTCCGGCCTTCGCCGGAATGACGAGCGAAGCAACGAGCCGCGAGGCGTGCCATGAGCGCAGTCGATTTCTCATCCTTCCTCAAGTTGATGGTGCACAAGAAGGCGTCGGACCTTTTCATCACGGCCGGCGTTGCGCCATCGATCAAGGTCAACGGCCGCATCGTGCCGATCACCCAGACGCCGCTGTCCGCGCAGGACGCGCGCGACATGGTGCTGAACGTGATGAACCCGCAGCAGCGCGAGGAGTTCGAGAAAACCCACGAATGCCAGTTCGCGATCGGTGTCGCGGGCGTCGGCCGCTTCCGCGTATCCTGCTTCTACCAGCGCAATTGCGTCGGCATGGTGCTGCGCCGGATCGAGTCGAAGATCCCGACCATCGAGGAGCTGAACCTGCTGCCGATCGTCAAGCAGCTCGCGATGACCAAACGCGGCATCGTGATCTTCGTTGGCGCCACCGGGGCGGGCAAATCCACGTCGCTGGCTTCGATCGTCGGCTATCGCAACCAGAACTCGACCGGCCACATCATCACGATCGAGGATCCCATCGAGTACGTGCACAAGCATGAGGGTTGCATCATCACCCAGCGCGAACTCGGGATCGACACCGACAGTTGGGAAAACGCGCTGAAGAACACGTTGCGCCAGGCGCCCGACGTGATTTTGATTGGCGAGGTGCGTACACGCGAGACCATGGAGTACGCGATCCACTTTTCCGAAACGGGCCACCTGGTGCTGTGCACGTTGCACGCCAACAACGCCAATCAGGCGCTGGAACGCATCGTTCACTTCTTCCCCGAAGACGTGCGCGAACAACTCTACATGGACCTTTCATTGAATCTGAAGGGCGTCGTCGCACAGCAGTTGATTCCGACCCCCGACGGCAAGAGCCGGCGCGTGGCGATGGAAGTGATGCTGGGTACGCCGTTGGTGCAGGACTACATCCGCAAGGGTGAGATCCACAAGATCAAGGACGTGATGAAGCAGTCCGCGAATCTTGGCATGTGCACGTTCGACCAGAACCTGGTCGAGCTGTACCACGCCGGCCACATCAGCTACGAGGACGCGCTGCGTTACGCCGATTCGGCCAACGAGGTGCGGCTTGCGATCAAGCTGGCGCAGGGCGGCGATGCGCACTCGCTTTCGCAGGGTCTCGGCGACGTGGAGTTGGTCGAGACGGCGGAGAAGGGCCACCGGCTTTAGGGGGTAAGTCGCTTGCGGCGCTCGCTGTAAGTCGCGCCTTCGGCGCTGCAAAGGGTAAGGAAAGAGCCGCAACTTTCGTGCTTTTGATCTTTTTTACCCTTTGCAGGGCGCGCAGCGCCCGACTTGCTCTTCACTGCGGCGCCGAGCGCCGCTGTCAGCGGTGCTTCACCTCGGTTTCGAAGTGCAGGCCGTCGTTGTCCAGTTTCACGTCGATGTCGCCGGATTCGACCATCTTGCTCATTTGATTGAGGAGCGCGACCTGTTGTTGCACCTGTGTCTGGCTTGCCGCGGGCGCCATGGCGGCGAAGCGGCCCATCCAGCTGGCGAAGATGCCGTACATCTTGCCGTCGAAGTGCATCCGCAGCAGCTTGTCGCCGTTGCCCGCGGAAGCAGTCAGCGTGTCGCCGAGCTTGGCTTCTTCACCCTCGCCGATGCCAACCGTGAGCGCCTTGTCGTTGGCCGCGATCCAGCCCCGGTTGCTGCCGCCCAGCATGGCCTGCAGGCGCGACGGCAGGTCGAACGCGACCGGCTTGCCGTCGGTCGGAATGGTCTTCAGCGCGAATTGCGGCATGGTCTGCTGGATCTTCTGCACCAGCTCGGCCGGATTGGAACTGGCCACCAACGCGCGCCCGGCGATTTGCGGGCCAGCTTCCCACTTGTCCAGCACCACGCGGAACCCCAGCAATGATGCCGCTTCCGGCGGCATCTGCACGGGTGGGTTCGCAGCGGTTTTGGCAAACTTGTTGAGCGACTGCAGCGCCGGACACTGGTAGGTCTTGGCAGCCGCCGCTTCGGCGCGACCCTTGATGAACGCTTGCCATTTCTGGAGCGGCAGCGCCATCACCATGTCGAACATGGAACCGCCGGGCGCCTCGTCCATGCCCGGCACCGGCTGCTTCAGTGCGGTCAGCGCACCAAGCAGCGAGGACGACAGTTTCACATCGAGGCTGCCGCGCATTTCCCTGGCCGAGTAGGTCTGGAATCCCGCGCTGACCAGCGGCGCCTGATTGGCGATGGATGCGAACTCGCTGGCGCACGCGGGGTTGGCCAGCGCACCACCGACGTCCTTGGCGAATTCCTGGGTGATCGCATCCTTGCCGTCGTA
>JAICIW010000056.1 GCA_025928735.1 Rhodanobacteraceae bacterium
CGAGCCGGTGCGTGACGACCCTCGAATAATCCGCCGCGGGCTTCACCTGGAAGACAACCTTCGAGGTGCCGCGTGCCGCGTCGTATTCCACCCAGCGCGTCGGACTCGGCCAGCCGGAAGAGGTGATCAGCGCCCGATCGGAAATGGCGCTGCTGGCGATCGTGCCGACGCCGATCCCGGTTTTCGGCAGTGGCACGTTGCGGACGATCTTCCCGTTCGCGTCGTACTGCTGCACCCGCCAATCCGGGCCGCGTACTTCGGTGATCAGGAAGCCACCCTTGACCGGCGCCACCGAATGCATCGCCCAGTTGTCTTGCACTTCTGGCACCAGCACCTTCGCCTTGCCGTTTGCATCCAGCGCCAGCAACTTGCCGCGTGGTGCATCCTGGTACGCGATCACCAGCAGTCGATCGCCGTCCCACGCCGCGCCCTGGTTGATCTCCGACGCCGCGCGCACGTTGGTTTCGGTGCCGAGCGCCCGTTTCCATGGGCCGCGGCCGCTTCGCAGATACACCGCGTCGGGCGCGCCGTCGCCTGCGTGCACCAGCGCGGCGGCGTGCTGGCCATCGGCCGCACCGAGCAGCGTGTACTCGGCAACCTTCGACAGGCCCTTGCCGAATTCCAGCGCGTCCGTTTTGGCATCGCTGCCGAGCGCGTGGTGATACAGCGCGGCATTGAATTGCGCATGATCGGCCGGCACCCCGGAAGGCAAACGCACGTAGGTAACGCCCTTGCCATCGGCGTTCCATACCAGCGCCTGCGGCGTGGTGCCGCCGCCCGCGTGTGGCAGGGCGTCCGGCAAGGTCTTGCCGGTGGCGACCTCGATGAAGCGGATCGTGGTTTCCTCGTTGCCGCCTTCGGCGGTGCCGTAGGCTACATACTTGCCATCGGGCGAGGGCCAGTAACCGGTGATCGCGACGCTGCCGTGCGGGGCGTTCGGATCCATCAGCACCCTTGCTTGGCCGTTCGGCCACGCCTGCGCGACCAGCACCGCCTGCGGTTGCGGCGGCGTCTGGCGCATGTAGAACAGAGTGCCGCCGACGATTTCCGGATCGAATTGCCGGGTGGACGTGAGCGCCAGTTCGCCCACGCGTTTCGCGATGGCCTTGGCATCGGTGAACCCATTCATCACCTTTTCGGTGTGGGCGTTCTGCGCCGCGATCCACTGCTTCACGGCGGGCGCATCGGCTTCTTCCAGCCAGCGGTACGGATCGTGCACGGTGGTACCGAAAAAGGTTTCGGTGACATCGTGTTTGCGGGTGGGCGGCGGCATCGCGGGAATCTCGTGCTGGGTGTCGATCAACGCGTAGTCGAGCCCCGCGCTGGAGGTCGGCGGAGCTGTTTGCGCCACCACCGCCGAGGAAAGAAGGCCCAGGGCGAAACCGGCAAGCACGCGAAGGACGGACATGGCTGGACTCCCGGATGCGATGGCGACCCGCGCAGGTTAGCGCCCCGCCGCACGCTTCGCACACGCTCGATACTTCCGGCGCTTGCGCCGCCGCGCAGCGTGTGGCTACGCTCGGGTCTTTTGCTTGGGGTCATGACATGAATCGCATCGCCGTCGCCGGCCTGGTTTGCCTTCTGGTGAGCGGAGGAAGCCTCGCCGCCGCGCCACCGGATGCATCGCCCGCGACCGCGCCGGGCGCGATTCAAAAGCTCAGCCTCGAACAGATCATGGCCGACCCGGACTGGATCGGACCGCCGGTCGAAGATGCCTATTGGAGCGTCGATGGCCGCGATCTCTATTTCAAGCTGAAGCGCAAAGGCACATCGATCCGGGACCTCTATCGCGTCGCGGCCAGTGGCGGTACACCTGCCAAATTGAGCGATGCCGAACTCGCGCGCGCCGATGGTCCGGCGGTGTTCGATCATGCGCACCATCGCGCGGCATTCCTGCGCCACGACGACGTGTTCGTCCGCGACATCGCGCATGCTGCCACGCGCCAGCTCACCCGCGACAACGACAGCAAATCCGGCTTGCAGATTTCCGCGGACGGCCAATTCGCGAGCTGGAACCAGGGCGAAAACTGGTACGTGTGGAATGCTGCAACCGGCGTGGTCGCGCCGGCGGCGACGCTGAAGACCGAAGACAACCCCGCCGATGCCAAGCCGGACCAGATGGAGCGCCTGCAGCTCAGCCTGTTCTCCACCCTGCGCGCCGACAAGGCCGACAAGGACGCGGTGCGCGAACACGACGACAAGCTGGATGCCGAAAATCCCGCGCGCGCGCCGGCGCCGTTTTATCTGGGCGACAAGGTGCACGTGGCGATGACATCGCTATCGCCGAACGCGCGCTGGATGCTGGTGGTGACGCGACCGGATAACTACCAACGTGGCAAGCATCCGGTGGTGGTGCATTACATCAACGACTCCGGCTATCCCGAAACCGAGCCCGCGCGCACCTACGTCGGCCACAACAATCCGGCGCCGCAATCATTGCTGCTGCTGGACCTGCAGCAGCACAAGCAGTATCCATTGTCGCTGGATGATCTGCCTGGCATCCACGACGATCCGCTGCGTGAACTGCGCAGCAAGCGCATCGCCGAGCTGAAGCACGAAGGCCACACCGATGAAGCCGCGGCGCTGGCCGCGCCGAAGACGCGACCCGTGTCGGTGAATTTCGTCCTGGTGGGCGAGTCGGGGCTTCCCGCGATCGTGTGGAGTCCGGATGGCAGCCAGCTCGCGGTGGAACTGGTGGCGAACGATCACAAGGACCGCTGGATCACCTCCGTCGATTTCACGACCCACAGGCTGGTGACACGGGATCGCCTGACCGATCCGGCCTGGATCAACTGGAGCTTCAACGGGCTCGGCTGGCTGTCCGACAACCAGACGCTCTGGTTCGAATCGGAAGCCTCCGGTTACGCGCAGTTGTTCGTCCAGCCGCTGGACGGCAAGGCGCGTGCGCTCACCGGCACCGGTTACGAGGTTTCGACACCGGCGCTGTCGCCCGACGGCAAATGGTTCTACGTGCGCTCGAACAAGCAGGCGCCGTATGCCTATGACGTGTACCGCGTGCCGGTTGCGGGCGGCGCTCCCGAACAGGTGACGCGTCTCGAAGGCGTGGATGGATTCGAGCTTTCGCCGGACGGCAGCAAGCTCGCGGTGCTGCATTCCAGCGCGTACATCCCGCCGCAGCTTGCGGTGGTGAATGCGGACGGTTCGAGCGCGCGTGAACTCACCGACACCCGCACGCCCGAATACAAGGCGCTGGCTTCGACCTGGGTACAGCCGCAGTTCGTGAAAGTACCGAGCAGTCACGGCAACTTCGGCGTCTGGGCCAAGTTCTACCAGCCCTCCAACTACGACACTTCGCACGCGCACCCGGCAGTGTTCTTCGTGCACGGCGCGGGCTACCTGCAGGACGTTTCGAAGAATTGGTCGTATTACTTCCGCGAGCAGATGTTCAACAACCTGCTGACCCAGGAAGGCTACGTGGTACTGGACATGGATTACCGCGGATCGGCGGGCTACGGTCGCGAGTGGCGTGATGCGATCTACCGCAACATGGGTCACCCGGAACTGGAAGACCTGCTGGATGGCAAGGCGTGGCTGGTGAAAAACCACCATGTCGATCCGAAGCGCGTCGGCATCTACGGCGGCTCCTACGGCGGCTTCATGACCGAAATGGCGCTGCTGCGCGCACCGGGCGAATTCGCCGCGGGTGCCGCCCTGCGCCCGCCGTCGGACTGGACCAGCTACAACGACGGCTACACCTCCGACATCCTGAATACGCCGCAACTCGATCCCGAGGCATACAAGGTTTCCTCACCGATCGAGTACGCGAAGAACCTTCAGGATCCGCTGCTCATGTCGCACGGACTGATCGACAACAACGTAATGCCGGGTGATTCGATCCGGCTGTATCAGCGATTCATCGAACTGCACAAGAAGAACTTCTGGATGACGCTGTACCCGACCGAACGCCACGCGTTCGAACACGCGGATGCGTGGTACGACGAGTACCGCCGCATCCATGAACTGTTCACGCGCTTCGTGAAGGGCAAGCAGTGAAATGACAAAGGGGCGCGGCGACGCGCCCCTTTTACTGAAGAACGGTTCCGGTGAGGCGCGCGAGCGGCGCATCACACAGGCGCATGAGCGCTACGGATTGCGCTGGATGTAGTACTGCGCCGCCGCGGTCGAATTGATCGCACTGGTGATCGGCAGCAACTGGCTCAGGAAACGATTCCAGCGCGTGATGCCGGCCGCCGACGCGAACACCACGTCGCCCGGTTGCACCTCGAACTGGCTGCCCAGCGCCAACGCCACCGCCGATTTCGCATCCAGTTCGTAGACCGTCGCCTTGGCATTGCCCGGGTGCGAGGTATTGCGGATCACGTAGATCTTGCCCTTCGAGGTGACCTGGTTCAGGCCGCCGGCCGCGCCGATCGCTTCGGTCAGCGAGATGTCGGCCGAACTGAAGCGCACCACGCGCGGACGATTGACCTCGCCCATCACGTATACCTGCTGGTGATCGTTGTAAGGCAGGAAGATGCGGTCGCCAGCCTTGAGGTAAATCTCTTTCGCGTGACCGTCGTGTTCCATCCGGTCGATGTCCAGGTGATAGGCGTGGCCGCCACGCGTCAACACCACGTCGGAAAGATTCGCGTTGGGATCATCCACGATTGCCTTGCCCATCGCCTCGCCGAGTGTCATCGGCACGCCCGTGATCGGCTGCGGCCCGGTCTTGGTGAACGCGCCTTCCAGCACCACGTGCTGGCTGTCGTAGCTGAGCACACTGACGTCGACCTGCGGCTTCTTCAAATACGTACTCAATTTGCTCGCGAGTATCTCGCGTAGTTGATCGATGGTCTTGCCGGCCGCCTGCACCTTGCCGGCGAACGGGTAGTAGATCGAGCCGTCGGCTTGCACCACGCGACCATTGGCCGCCGCCTGGCTCTGGTTGCCCGCCGGCGAAGTGAGCTCCGGATGGTTCCACACCGTGATGTACAGCGTGTCGCCCGGGCCGATCTGGTACGCCTGCGGTTGATAGCCGAGCAGCGCCGGCGGGATGGCTCCCGATGAATCGGCCGCGTCTTCCTGCGCGATGACCTGCGGCGTGATCGGCACCAAGTGGACGTAATCGGGGTCCGTCTGCGCGGCCCGCACGTTCAGTGAAGCAGTCTGGCCGGGCACGCAACCCGCCATCACCGCACACGCCATCACCGCCAGCACGCAGCGTGCGGCATCGGCTTTGCGCGTTGCACCCATTTTGCGCGCTTGCACGCGGGAAATCATTCCATCGAGAGTCCGCTGCGGAAGTTCCATTTCAGTTCGCCTTGTAGAGGGACGGGGACGCAAACCGCGCATGACGCCGCGCCCCGCCGGAACGACCCACGACGATGCGTGGGACAACGCGCGGCGCATCGGGATTTTTCGGTCGGTTGCCGACGCGATGCCTGCAACGATGAACATCACCGATGACGGGACGGTCTTCGCCGTCAACGCCGCTGCGCGCCACGTTTTGCGCGCCGGATCGCGGTCGAATGCGCTGCATCCCGCCACGATGCCGATCCACAGTAGGCCATGCCGATCAGGCTGTGTCCAGCGCGCGGCGCTGAATGAAAAGCCATTTATTTTGGTGTCAGAGTGGTTATGAAACACGAATGGATTCGACAAGTTTTTGTATGCACTTGCATTTCCACCGTGAATAGACGGCTGTCTATTTCATGAATGCGTGGATATTCCGGATTCGTCCCGAAGTTGTGATGGTTTCGTTCAGCACGTCGTTGCAAGAATCGAAGATTCGAACCGCCGACGACGCGGTGCGCAAGCGGCGCAACGCCTCGGCATGCAACCACGCGACCCGCCGACGCGATACCCGGAAACGGCACGCCCCATGGTGCCGGAACCGACGGCAAGGAAGCCAAACGGAGCGATGACAGGATGAGATCGCAAGCGCATGCCGAAACACATTTCCAACGACGCGCGCAGGTTCATCTGCAGTTTTCGCTTTCGGCCATGGACCCGCATTCGGCGCTCGAATCAGACGGCCCGGGTGAGTCAGGAGGACTCCAATGACGCCCACACAACGACTTGAATATTCACACCCGGCTTTCATCGACGCGCGTGCGCTGCCGATCGAACAGAGCGGCGGCGACGACATCGATCTGCGCGCACTGCTCGGCACGCTGATCGACCACAAGCGGTTCATCCTCACGGTGACCGCGGTCTTTTTCCTGGCGGGGCTGGCCTATGTCCTGCTGACGAGGCCGATCTATCAGGCGACGGCCCTGCTGCAGGTCGAGCAGGCGCCGACGCTGCCCGGCATCACCGCCGTCGAACAGGCGGTGGGTGCGTCCGACCCGGCATCCAACGACGCCGTGTCGATCCTGACGTCGTATTCGGTGGTCAAGAGCGCGGTGGATGCGCTCAATCTCAACATCGTGGTTTCGCCTGATCGCGTGCCGTTGATCGGAAATCTCGCCGCGCAGTTTTACACGCCCTCCAAGCCCGGCGCGGTGGCGGACGCATGGCCCGGTCTCGGGCGATTTGACTGGGGCGGATCGCAACTGGACGTGACTCGCCTCGACGTCCCCGACAGCCTGCTCGGCCAGACCTTGACGCTGGTGGCAGGCGAGCACGGTGCCTACACGCTGCGCAAGGACAGCCTGGTTCCCTTGATGGACGGAAATGTGCTGCTGGAGGGCCACGTCGGGCAGACGGTGAAGCACGACGGCATCACGATGCAGGTCACCAAGCTGGATGCCAATCCGGGTACGCATTTCAGCGTCACGCGGAACAACGAGGCATCGACCGTTTCGGGACTGCAGGCGTCGATCAACGCCCAGCCGGCACAACAGAATTCCAACGTGATCCAACTGTCGCTCGACAGCGCCAGTCCGCATCTGGCGGTCCAGATTCTCGACTATGTCACGCAGGCTTTCCTTTCGCAGAACGTGGGGCGGAATTCCGCGCAGTCTGCGAACAGCCTGAAGTTCGTCAAGAAGCAGTTGCCGATCGTGAAAGGGCGATTGGAGGACGCGCAGGCCGCGCTGAATGCGTACCAGTTGAAGGCGCACTCGGTGGACGTGCCGATGCAAACCCAGAGCCTGCTGACGCAACTCGACGACATCAACAGCAGCCTGCGCCAGCTCGAAACCCAGCGGCTGGAAGCAGCGCGCCTGTACACGCCGCAGCACCCGGCCTACAAGGCCATCGTGAACCAGATCGGCATGTTGCAGGCACGCAAATCCGCGATGCAGAAGCAGATGAACACCCTGCCGGACACGCAGCGCCAGTTGCTGCGGCTGAATGGCAACGTGCAGGTGTTGAACACCACTTACAACGGCCTGCTCAACGAGGAACAGCAGCTTCAAATCTCGCAAGCGGGCGCGGTCGGCACGGCGCGCATCGTGGACGAACCCACGGTGGACATCACGAGTCCTGCGAAGCCGAAGAAGTTGATGACGGTGGCGGGGAGCACCGTCGCGGGCGCGGTGCTCGCGCTGGCCTTCGTGTTCCTGCGCCAGTTCATGAAACGCGGCATGGAAGACCCGGCGGAAATCGAGCAGCTCGGCCTGCCGGTGTTTACCGCGATTCCTTTGAGCGAGCAGCAACTCGCCCTTTCCGAACACGAGCGGCCGCGTCTGTTCTCGCGGCGCAGGCAGCGCCTGCTGGCGCTGGCGGCGCCCGAGGACCTCGCCGCCGAGGCCTTGCGCAGCCTGCGCACCAGCCTGTACTTCACCGCGCCGGATGCCGCCAACAATCGCATCATGATTTGTGGCTCCAGCCCCAACGCCGGCAAGACGTTCGTCTCGGCAAACCTTTCGGCCATCAACGCGCAGGCCGGACAACGGGTGTTGTTGATCGATGCCAACATGCGCGACGGCAAGCTGCACACCATCCTCGGCGGCCGCCCGGACAACGGGCTGTCGGAGTTACTCGCCGACCGGATCATCCTCGAAGAGGCGATCCGCTCCGTCGAGGACGTGGAGAACCTCCACTTCATCCCGGCCGGCCGCAAACCGTCCAATCCTTCCGAACTGCTGATGCGGCCGCGCTTCGCGGCGCTGCTGCACGCGCTTTCGCCGCAATACGACCTGATCGTCATCGACAGTCCGCCGATTCTTTCGGTGACCGACGCCACCATCATCGGCCACCATGTCGGCACCAGCCTGCTGGTGGTGCGCTTCGGCCTCAACCAGTCGCGCGAAGTCGAAATGGCGATGCAGCGCTTCCGCCAAAGCGGCGTCGAGATCAAGGGCGTCGTGTTCAACGGCATGGAGCGACGCAGTGGCGGCTTCAACGCCTACGGTTACCACGCCGATGGATTGGCCGAATGATTCGCACCGCGAGCATCGGAAAACCTGTCCCACGGCGGTGGAGGCAGGACGATGTCGGTTGAAGCGTCCGAGGTTTCCCGTCCGTTGGACGACGCCGGCCGCGCAACGGTCGACTTTGCCGCGGCTACGCGCCTGCTTCGCCGCGGCGCCTCCGGCGCACTGCTGGTGCAGGTGGGCGGCGCCGCCTTCAGCCTGATCGTCAACGTGTTGCTGGCGCGACTGGTCGGCAAATCGCAATACGGCATTTACGCATACGCGATGTCCTGGGTGAGCGTGCTGGTGGTGCTGGCGCTACTCGGCCAGAGCAGCAGCGTGGTGCGCTTCGTGCCGGTGTATCTGCACCGCAAGGAATGGGGCACGCTGCGCGGCTTGCGCCGTGGCGCCAGCGGCATCGTGCTGGCGGGAAGCATCGCGATCATGTTGGCGGGCGCTGCGCTGGTGCTCGCGTTGCACGACCGGATGGGCAGCGCGACACTGCAGACGATGCTGGCCAGCTTTCTGTTGCTGCCGCTGCTCGCGCAACTCGGACTGAACGGCGGCTTCTTCCGCGGCTACAAGCAGGCGGTCAGTTCCGGGGCTTACAACAGCCTGGTACGCCCGATCTTCCTGATCGCCCTGGTGCTGGTGCTTGCCTTGCCGCTGGGCCTGCGGCTGGATGCACCGGGCATCATGCTGGCCAATGTCGTCGCGGCGTTGGCGGCGGTGGGATGTTCCGAATGGCACCTGTCGCGCGCGTGGCCGGCCGCGGCGAAACACGTCAAGCCGAGCTACGAACCGCGCGCCTGGTTCAAGCTGGGCCGCCAGCTTTTTTTGCTGGCGGCGATCGGGATTGTTTCCAATCGCGTGGACGTCCTGATCCTCGGCGGTTTCGCCGGCGCCGATGTAGTCGGCCCGTACTATGCGGCGGTGCGGCTCGCGGCGATCGCAGCGTACGGCCTCACCGCGGTCAACACCATCCTCGCGCCGATGATCGCCGAAAGCTACGCAACAGAAGACCACGCGACCATGGCAAAGCTGGTGCATCACGCGGCCAAGCTGACCTTCATCGTCACCGTCGCGGTCGCGCTCGCGATCGCGGTCGCCGGCTACTGGGTGCTCGGCCTGTTCGGCAAGGGTTTCGCGGAAGCCGCTTACGTACCGTTGCTCATCGTCCTCGCCGGCCAATGCGTAGCCGCCATGAGCGGTCCCACCGGCTTCCTGATGACGATGACCCGCTACGAGCGCCAGGCATCGTGGTTCATGGCGCTGGCGGCCGCGCTGAACGTGGTGTTCAGCGTGGCGTTGATTCCGCTGTTCGGACTGATC